>JABMNB010000593.1 GCA_013205335.1 Rhodospirillales bacterium | reverse complement strand
CGCGGCACCGTGCCGGGGATCGAGCCCAGCGGCTCGTCCTGCCGCTGCTTGCCCGGCACCGGCACGCAGCGCAGCAGCCCCTGCGTATAGGGATGCTTGGGATCGGCGAAGAGCTGCGCCGTGGCCGCGCTCTCGACCACTTCCCCGGCATACATGACCGAGACGCGATGGGCGATGCGGGCGACGATGCCGAGATCGTGGGTGATCAGCAGCAGGCCGAGGCCGAGGTCGCGCTGGAGCTGCGCGAGCAGGCGCAGGATCTGCGCCTGCACCGTGACGTCGAGCGCGGTGGTCGGCTCGTCGGCGATCAGGAGCTGTGGCTCGCACATCAGCGCCATGGCGATCATCACGCGCTGGCGCAGGCCGCCCGAGAGCTGGTGCGGGAACTGGCCGAGGCGAAGCCCCGGCGCGGTGATGCCGACCCGCCCCAGCAGGTCGGCCGCGCGATCGATGGCAACCCGCTGGCTCACCTTTTTGTGGCGGCGCATCACCTCGGTCATCTGCGAGCCGACCGTGTAGGCCGGATTGAGGCTGGTCATCGGCTCCTGGAAGATCATCGCCATGGCATTGCCGCGCAGTCGCGCCATGCCCCGGTCGTCGAGTTTCAGCAGGTCATCGCCCTGGAAACTCAGTCGCCGGGCGGTGCGATGGCCGCCGCGCGCCAGCAGGTTCATGATCGCGAGCGCCGTCACCGACTTGCCACAGCCCGATTCGCCCACCAGGCAATGGGTCTCGCCGCGCTCGACGGTCAGCGAGGCACCGCGCACCGCCGACGTGGCGGCGCCGAAGCCCACTTCGAGGCGCTCGACTTCGAGAAGCGCGCTCATGTGCGGGACCGCGTGCCGAAGGCGTCGCGCAGCCCGTCGCCCAGCAGGTTGATGCCGAGCACCAGCACGAACAGCGCCACGCCCGGGATCACGATCACCCACGGACTGAAGAACATGTAGTCCTTGGCCTCGGCGATCATCAGGCCCCATGAGGGCAGCGGCGGCGGCACGCCGAGGCCGAGGAACGACAGCGTCGCCTCGAGCAGGATGGCGAGCGCGATCTCGAGCGTCGCCACCACGACGAGATGGCTCGCGATGTTGGGCAGCACCTCGCGCGAGAGAACGCGGAAGCGCGAGCAGCCGGCGCACCAGGCGGCGGCGACGAAGTCGAGGTTGCGCACCTGCATGGAGGTCGAGCGCGCCACCACCGCGAAGCGGTCCCACAGCAGGAGGCCGAGGGTCAGAACCAGCAGCGTCATCGAGGTGCCGAGCAGGCCGACGACGGCCAGTGCCACCAGGACGACGGGAATGGAGAGCCGCGTGGTGATGGCGAACAGCACGGCATCGTCGATACGCCCGCCGAAGAAGCCGCCCAGGACGCCGATGGTGATGCCGATCAGGCCCGAGACGATCGTGACGGTGACGCCGATCAGCATCGAGATGCGGCAGCCCCAGATCAGCCGGGAGAGGTAGTCGCGGCCGAGCTGGTCGGTGCCGAGAATGAATTCCGGATTGTGTCCTTCCATCCAGAAGGGCACGAGGAGGCGACGGTCGAGGTCCTGCGCGAACGGATCGTGCGGGACGAGCAACGGCGCGAAGATCGCGCAGATCAGCGCAATGCCCACGATGAACGCGCCGATCCAGGTGCCGGCGCTGCGCCAGCCCCGCCGCGGACCGGCATTGACAGTGACGACACTCATTTACGCAAGCTCACGCTCATGCAGGCAGGCCTCACGCTCGCAGCCGGGGATCGAGTACGGCGTTCATCAGGTCGGAGACCATGGTCAAGGCCACATAGATGACGGCGAGCACCAGCACCACGGCCTGCACGACCGGGAAGTCGTTCTTGGCGATGCTTTCCCAGGCCAGGAAGCCGACGCCGTGCAGGGCGAAGACCTGCTCGATGACGATCGATCCCCCCAGCATGAAGCCGAGCTGCACGGCCGCGATCGCCACGACCGGGATAGCGGCGTTGCGCAGCGCATGCTTGAGCAGGATGGAGGCGCGCGACAGGCCCTTGGCGCGGGCGGTGCGGATGTAGTCGCTGCCCATCGCCTGGATCATGCCGGCGCGCGTGAGGCGCGTGAGGGCGGGAATCGCCGAGAAAGCGAGCACGATGCCCGGCATGACGAAATGCTCCCACGAGCCGGTGCCCGAGATCGGCAGCCAGCCCAGGGTGAGACCGAAGACGATCATCAGCAGGAGGCCGAGCCAGAAGGATGGCATCGCCTGGCCGATCAGGGCTACCATCTGCACGGCGCGGTCGAAGTTGGTGTTTTCGCGCACGGCCGCCAGGATACCCATGGGCAGCGATACCAGAAGCGCGATGGAGAGGCCGGTCAGGCCCAGTGTCAGCGTCACAGGCATGCGTTCGGCGATCAGCGTCGAGACGCGCGTCTGGAAGAAGTAGCTGTTGCCCAGGTCGCCGGTCGCGGCGCGGCCCACCCAGTCGAAGAACTGACTGAGGACCGGCCGGTCGAGGCCGTAGGCCTTGCGCACCGCATCGATATCGGCCGCCGTGGCGTTGGGGCCCGCGATCGAGGTGGCGAGGTCGCCCGACAGCCGCGTCAGGATGAAGGCGAGGGTCATGACCGTCGCGGCGACGAGCAAAGCCACGATGAGGCGGCGGAAGAGAAACTGAAGCATGTGCGGGTGAGCTTAATGCGGATCGATCCAGAAGGCGATCATGCGAATACCGCGCCAAACTCCGGGGTCGGGAAGTAGACAAACGATCGAGACGCGGCGCTTGGCGCGGGCGCGCGGGTCCTATATGGGGGAGTCATGCCGGTCTTCAACAATCCACGGCGTACGCCCTGCTTCGGCATCGCGCCCACTCTCGAGGACTTCGAGGCGATCGCCGCCGAGGCGCTGGCAACGATTCCCGAAGAGTTCCGTCGGCACGTCGGCAACGTGCGCATCCAGATCGACGACTTCCCGTCCGACGAGGTCGAGAAGCAGATGGAACTCGACACGCCGTTCGACCTGCTCGGTCTCTATCAGGGCGTGTCGATGATGGACCGCGGGGCTGGCCATGTCGCCAACGACATCGACCGGATATTCCTCTATCGCCGTCCCCTCCTCGACTATTGGTGCGAATCGGGCGAGGACCTGCCGCATATCGTGCGCCACGTGCTGATCCACGAGATCGGCCACCACTTCGGCCTGAGCGACGACGACATGGAAGCGATCGAAGCCAGGGCCGAGGAAGAATCACGGCGCAGCCAGCCTGGCGCGTGAGCGGGCCCTGACGTTAACGCCGTCGTCCTGAGCGGAGCTGCCCGAAGGGCTGCGCAGTCGAAGGACCTCTTTTCGGTTCGATCAGACGTCCGCCGGAAAAGAGGCCCTTCGACTGCGCGCCTGCGGCGCTTCGCTCAGGGCGACGGTGTCGTTATCTCCGAGCGCTCACACGCGTATCGCCTCGCGATAGAGGCGCTCGGCGCTCGTCCATTTGATGGCCTGAACGAACGCCTCGATGTACTTCGCGGCGTCGGTGCCGTAGTCGGCCGCATAGGCATGCTCGTACATGTCCATCGCGAGCAACGGGACACCGCCGGCCGGCGCCATCGAATCGTCGGCAGCCCAATGGTTGAACAGCCGCTTGTCGCGCGGCGCATAGGCCAGGATCACCCAGCCGGAGCCTGACGCGAGCGACCTGCCGGTGCCGACGAACTCCGCCCTCCACCGATCGAGGCTGCCGAAGTCGCGGGACATGGCCTGGGCGAGAAGACCCGACGCCTGGCTGGGCGCCTCGGCGATCCCCTCGAAATAGATCTCATGAAGGATCGTCGAATTGTGCGTGATCTGCTCCTCGCGCTTCAGTTCGCCGATCCTCTGCGCCGGTGTGTCGGCGAAGTCGACCTTCGCAAGTTCTTCGCAGACCGTGTTCAGTCTCTTCACCGCGCCGGCATACTCGTTGTCGTGATGGCCGCGCAGCAGGCCCGCCGACAGGCCCCTGACCTTCTCGGGATTGAAGACGAGGGGCCTGGTGATGAACTTCGGCACGGTCACGACGCCGGACGGTTGCGGTGTCGCTGGCCGGGCCACTTGCTGGGCGCATGCACCCGGGGCGATGGCGCCAGCCAGCAAGCCGGCGCCCGCAGCCAGGGAACGGCGGGGGAGGTCGGTCATGTGGGCTCCTGCTGGTTCGCAGGAGCAGCGCCGGTCAGGGGGAGGAGTTGCGGCGAACGGCAGGTACGCGGTAGCGGCCCTCGATCAGTGCTTCGTCGGGCTGATAGGCGCGCAGCACCAGTCGCATCGGCCCGGGCGGGGTCGGAAGCCAGTTGGCCGCACGCTCGCCCTGCGGCCGGTCGCGCTCGATGTAGATCGTGAGTGATCCGTCGGTGCCGCGAACCATGCCCTGCGTGCGGTCACCGATGGCGTAGCGGTCGATCGGATTGTCGACGAAGAAGGCCCGGCCGTCCGGCATCGCTTCGTAAGCAGACAGCGACCAGAAGGCGCGCGCGGGCGGCAAGCCGTCGGCCGGAAAGGTGAGCGCATAGCGCTGGGTTCCCGAGAGTGGCCGGCGTTCTGAATCGACGGCGCAGGTCACGTAGACCGCCTCGCCCGGCATCAGCGCACCCAGTGCCGTCAGCGCGGTGGCGGCGCGATAGAGATAGTCGTCGCCGAAATTGCCGAGGTGCCGCTCGCCATAGGTCCAGCCGTCGATCGTGCGGCCGCGCCCGGCGGCGGCGCGGATGTCGGCACGGCCCTGTTCGATGCCAGCGCCGATGGCGCGCTGCTCGGCATCGCTGAAGGCGCGCTGGTCGAACCTGCGCCCCGGCTTCAGCTTCAGCGGCGCCAGCGCCTCGAACAGCGCACGGTCGCGCTCGGGCAATGGGCTCTCGGCAAGGGCGCGCATGCCGACGTCAAAGAGGTCGAACGGATCGGCAGGATGCGCGACGGGCCAGTCGGCGACGGGCTCGGGCGGCGCCTGGGTTCTAAAGCGCATCAACTCGCCGGTCTCGAGGATACGCCGCTCGTTGCGCATGTCGGGCGTCTCGAGCAACACGCGGCTCTGCAGGATGCGCACGCGGTCGAGTTCTTCAGGACCGTCCACCAGGATGCGGCCCAGCAGCCACACCGATGTCGTGGGCGCGCGGACCACTGTCACGTCGCCCGGCGCGTCGCCCTTCCAGGCCGGTCCGACGACCATATGCGTCGCCAGCCCATTGGCTTTCAGGCGATGGCTGACGACGAGGAAATTGTCGGTGAACAGATCGATGAAGGCATAGCTGTAGTAGAGGTCGCCGACCGGCGGCACGGTCAGGAACAGCGGCTCGAGCGAGAGGTCGAGCCACGCCGAGGAATAGAGCGTGTCGGCATTGGGCGTCGTCACGTCGCGCGTGAGTGGATCGGCGAGCGTCGGTACGTGGCGGAAGCGGTTGAGGCGCTGGCGTTGCGGGTTGCTCTCGTCGACCGTCGCGCGCCAGCGGGCGCGGTACATCTCGTAGACCGGGAAAAGATAGATCGTCGCGCGCCGGGCGAGGTCGCGCAGATTCGCCGGCGTTTCCTGCGCGCGTGCCTTCTGAACGGGGGCCAGCGCGGGCATCCCGATCAGGCCGCCGAGCGCGGTGCGGCGGCCGATCCTCATGCGGCGCGCTCGCGCAAATGTCGCCGTTCGGCGACAAAGGCGGCGGCCTCCTGCCACGGCGCCAGCGTCCAGAAGGAGCGCGCGCGGCCCGATGGCGAGGCCAGCACGAAGGCCACCGCGCCTTCGAGGGTGCCGACCTGTCGTCCATAGGCCGGCGCCTTGATGCCAAGCGCCAGCGACGCGGCGTTCTTGGAGGTGAAGGCGATGGCGGCGGGACGAAAGCGCCGCAGCTTGGCGTGCAGCGCGTTTGCGTCCATCGCCCCGGGCGTCAGCTCATGGTCGGATCCGACCTCGGTCTTGTTGAGGTCGGTCAATCCCAGCCCGAGACCCAGCAGTTCGTGAAAGCGCTGCGGTGCCAGCCGCTCGGGCGTCAGGCCGACCGCATGCAGGGTCGGCCAGAAGGCATTGCCGGGATTGGCGTAGTAAGCCCGCGCCCTGTAGGACGCGGGGCTCGGCGCGGTGCCGCAAAACACCAGGTCGAGCCCTGGTGCCAGAAGGTCCGGGATGAGAGGGCTACTCCGGCTTGATGCCCGCGGCACGAATGACCTCGCCCCAGCGCTTGATCTCGGTCTGGATATAGGCGTCGATCTCCGGAACCGTCATGATGCCGGGCTCGAAGCCGCCCGCCTTCATGCTCGCCATGACGTCGGGCGACTTCAGCGCCTTCTCGGTCGCCACGCGCAGCCTGTCCTTGATCCTGGCCGGCGTGCCGGTCGGCACGGCCCAGATCGACCACGACGTCACCACGAGATCGGGCGATACGACCTCGGCGAAGGTCGGCGTGTCGGGTGTCACCGGCGACCGCTTGGCGCCGCTCGACGCCATGGGCTTCAGCTTGCCCGCGCTCACCTGGCTCATCAGCGAATCGATGTTGGAGATGACCATCGGCAAGTGGCCGGCCAGCACGTCTGCGGCCGCCGCGGCAGCGCCGCGATAGCTGATAAAGGTGATGTCGACGCCGGTCTTCTGCTTGAACAACTCCATCGTCAGGGTCGGCGAGGTGCCGAGACCGGACGAGCCGAACGAATACTTGCCGGGCTCCTTCTTCGCCGCCTCGATCAGCTTGGGCAGCGTATCGTGCGGGAAGTTGGGATTGCAGCACAGCAGGTTGGGCTGGGTGCCGATCCAGGCCACGGTCTCTAGGTCGGTAACGGCGTTGTAGGCCGGCCTGCGATAGAGGTGCGGCACCAGCGCGTGGCTGCCGATGTTGCCCAGCAGCACCGAGTAGCCGTCGGGTGGCGACTTGGCGACATTGTCGGCGGCGATCGAGCCGCCCGCGCCGGTGCGGTTTTCGACGACGAAGGTCTGGCCGAATTCGTCACTGAGCTTCACGGCGAGGCGGCGGGCGATATTGTCCTGCGAGCCGCCCGGCGTGAACGGGCAGACGATGCGGACATTGCGGTTGGGCCAGTCGGCGCCCTGCGCGAGAGCGAAGGTTGGCACGAACGGCAGCGTCGCCAGGCCGGCGGTGAAGTGACGTCTCCTCATCTTTTTTTCCTTTGTAGATTTGTTCAGTGCGTATGATGCACGAGCGTTGGCAGGCCGCCTAGTGCCAAGGATCGCCCAACAAAAGACCGTGCGCGGCGTTGCACAGCGATGAATCAAGCCTTGGAGTCTTCGCGAATGCCCGCCGCGACTTCCGGGCCGACCGTTCTCGTGGTCGACGACGAAGTCCTCATTCGCATGGCCATCTCCGAATATCTGTGCGAATGCGGCTTTCGCGTCGTCGAGGCCAGAAGCGGCGACGAGGCGATCCTGGTTCTGCAGGCCGGGGTGACGGTCGACGTCGTGTTCGCCGACGTCCATATGCCGGGTGAGAGGGATGGGATCGATCTGGCGCACTGGGTGCGCCGCGAGCGGCCCGACGTGAAGGTGATCCTGACTTCGGGTGTCGTGCGGGCGGCGACAGAAGCCGACCATCTCTGCGGGGACGCCTCCGTGATCGCCAATCCCTACGATCAGGAAGATCTCCAGCTCCGTATTCACGAGCTTCTGGGGCGCCAGATTTCGTCCTGAGGCTCCGCGGCCTTGTCCGCTTTCCTCCGTCGGGCATGATGTCTGCCGGGAGGACAAGATGAAGACGATCGAAAAAGCCGACGAAGCCCAGCTGTTTGCCACCATCGACCGGTGGATCGACCGCGAGGTGGCGCCGCGCGTCAAGGAGTTCGACCACGCCGACAAGTGGCCGGCCGAGATCGTCGAGCAGATGAAGGAGCTGGGGCTGTTCGGTGCCACGATCAGCCCGGAATATGGCGGCCTCGGTCTGCCGGCGACGACCTATGCCGAGATCGTGATGCGCGTCTCGTCGGTATGGATGGCCATCACCGGCATCTTCAACTCCCATCTGATGCTGGCGCTGGCCGTCGAAAAGTTCGGCACGCCGCGCCAGAAGGAGCGCTGGTTGCCCAAATTCGCCTCGGGCGAGATCAGGGGCGGCCTCGCGCTCACCGAGCCCGATGCCGGGACCGACCTGCAATCGATCCGCATGGTGGCCAGGCGCGACGGCAACGACGGCTACGTGATCAACGGCACCAAGACCTGGATCTCCAACGGCATCGAAGGCCACTGCTTCGCCATGCTGGTGAAGACCGATCCGCAGGCCAATCCGCGCCATACCGGCATGAGCCTGTTCATCACGCCCAAGGGGCCGGGCTTCAAGGTGGGCCGCAAGCTGGAGAAGCTCGGCTACAAGTCGATCGATTCGGGCGAGCTGGTGTTCGAGGACTACAGGATTCCGGCCGATCACCTGATCGGCGAGGTCGAGGGCCAGGGCTTCGCCCAGGTCGCGGGAGGGCTCGAGCTCGGGCGCATCAACGTCGCCTCGCGCGGTGTCGGCATCGCCGAGGGAGCGCTGCGGCTGGCGACCAGCTATGCGCAGACACGCCGAACCTTCGGCAAGCCGATCTGCGAGCATCAGGCGATCCAGCTCAAGCTCGGCGAAATGGCGACGCGCGCCCGCGCCGCCCGTCTGCTGACGCTCGACGCCGCCGCCATCTTCGACCGCGGCGAACGCTGCGACATGGAAGCCGGCATGGCCAAGTATTTCTCTTCGGAGGCCGCCCTGGAGAACAGCATCGAGTCGATGCGCATCCACGGCGCCTACGGCTACTCCAAGGAATACGACATCGAGCGGCTCTATCGCGATGCGCCGCTGACCTGCATCGGCGAGGGCACCAATGAGATGCAGCGCATCATCATTGCCAAGCAATGGGTCAAGCGGAACGCCATCACGTGAGCGCAGGCATGAACGGCAAGCCGCTCGAGGGCATCCGTGTCCTGACTCTGGAGCAGTTCGGCGCGGGTCCCTACGGCACGATGTTCCTCGCCGAACTCGGCGCCGAGGTGATCAAGATCGAGTCGCCGCAGGGTGGCGATCCCTCGCGCCAGGTCGGGCCCTACAGGCTGGGAACGGACGACAGCGAATACTTCCAGGCCTGGAACCTCGGCAAGAAGAGCGTGACCCTCGACATGAAGTCGGTCGAGGGGCGCCGGCAGTTCGAGGCGCTGGTCAAGGGCGCCGACTGCGTCGTGAACAACATGCGCGGCACGCAGCCGGTGAAGCTCGGTATCGACTATGCGAGCCTCAGGCACCTGAAGCCTTCGATCGTCTGCCTGCACATCTCCGCCTACGGCCGCGACAACGAGCGCAAGGATTGGCCGGGCTACGACTTTCTGATGCAGGCCGAGGCCGGGCTGATGGAGTTGACGGGCGAGCCCGACGGACCGCCGACGCGGGTCGGTGTCTCGATGATCGACAGCATGAGCGGCCTGACCGGCATCGTTGGCCTGCTCGCCTGCCTGCTGCGCGCCCGCACGACGGGGCAGGGCTGCGACGTCGACACCTGCCTCTACGACGTCGCCATGCACCAGCTCACCTATCCCGGCCTCTGGTACCTGAACGAGGGCGATGTCTCGCCGCGGGTGCCCCGGAGCGCGCATCTCTCGCTGGCGCCGGTCCAGACTTTCCCGACGAAGGATGGCTGGATCTTCATCATGTGCATGACCCAGAAGTTCTGGCTGTCCTTGTGCGAAGTGACGGGTCGCGGCGATCTGGCGATCGATCCGCGTTTCCCCGATCCCAACACGCGGGCGAAGAACCGCGCGGCGATGTCGGCCGAGCTCGACGTGACGTTCCGCACGCGCAGTACGGCGGAGTGGCTCTCGGCGATGAACGGGCTGCTGCCGGCGGCGCCGGTCTATCGCCTCGATCAGGCGCTCGACAGTTCCTTCGCGCGCGAGACCGGCATGGTCTCTTCCGTGCCGCATCCGGTGAAGGGTGAGCTGCGCATCCTCGGCAATCCGCTGCGCATCGACGGTGAGCGGCCGGCGCAGGCCGCCTGTTCGCCGCTCGGCGCCGACAACGAAGCGCTTCTGGGCAAGTCCTCATGAAACTTCAGGGCATCAAGGTCGTCGATCTCTCCTCGTTCCTGCCGGGGCCGTATCTCACCACCTCGCTGGCCGATCACGGCGCCGAGGTCATCAAGGTCGAGCCGCCGGGCGAAGGCGATCCCGGCCGTCACATCCTGCCGCCCGACCAGCGCACCTCGGTGTTCTTCCGCAACATGGGACGCGGCAAGAAGAGCGTCGTGCTCGATCTCAAGAGCGAGCAGGGCCGCGCCGATCTCTTCCGTCTCGCCTGCGAGGCCGACGTGCTGGTCGAATCGTTCCGGCCCGGCGTCGCGGCCCGCTTCGGCATTGGTTACGAAGCGGTCGCGGCAAAAAATCCTGGCATCGTCTATTGCTCGATCAGCGCCTTCGGCCAGGACGGCGCCTATCCCGGCCGCGCCGCGCACGATCTTGCGCTGGAGGCCATGACCGGCGTGTTGAGCCTGACCCTGGGCGACGACGGACGTCCCGCCATCCCCGGCATCCCGGTCGCCGATCTGGTGAGCGGTCTTCATGGTCTGGCCGGCGTGCTGATGGCGCTGCTGCGGCGCAAGGATACCGGCCGCGGCGACTACATCGACGTCTCGATGCACGAATCGCTGATGGCCTCCTGCGCCAACGTCGTCGGCACGACATTCGCCGAGAACAAGGCGCCCGACGTGAAGCAGCAGCGCACGACCGGCGGCTCGGCCTTCTACCGCGTCTACGACACGTCCGACGGCCGCCAGCTCGTGATCGCGGGCCAGGAGATGAAGTTCATCAAGAACCTGCTGGGCGCACTCGGCAAACCGGAGATGGCCGGGCTCTGCGAATGGCCCGGCGCACATCAGAAGCCGGTGATGGAGTTCCTCGAGCAGACGTTCAAGTCGAAGCCGCTCGCCCACTGGATGGACACCCTTGCCACGCTCGACATCTGCTACGGCCCGGTCAACACGCTGCCGGAGGCAATCGCCGACGCCAACCTGCAGAAGCGCGGCTTCATGGTCGCGGACGAGCATGGCCGCCTCCACTTCGGCCCCGTGGTGCGCTTCAAGGACGAACCATCAAGTCCGGTCTATCGCGAACCGCTGCTGGGCGAGCATAATGAGGAAGTGCTCGGTCGATCCGGATAGTCCCTTCGATCACGCGCTGAGGGCGGCTGTCATGATCGAACGCATCGTCAAAGTCGTGTGCTTTGCTTTCGTCGCGTCATTCTTCGGGGTAATCGGCGGCGTTGCCCTGGTCTTTATCGATTACGATCTGCCTCCACGTGACAAGGCGCAAAGCGTTCGCGGCGCCATCGGCAGGCTGAAAGAGATGGGGCCGCGGGTTGAGGAGTTTCGCCGCATAAACGGCAGGTTGCCGACGAACGGCGAGATTGCGTGCGACCTGAAGCCTTGCGCCCTGCGCGGTTCCTCGGCCATTAGCGTCTCGCCGGAAAATGATGGGCAGTTTGCGCTGACTTATACTTCCCTGGGTGTGATGTTCACGCCGGCCCACACCTTTACGACGACGTGGCATTCGCGCGACGACAGGACCGACCGCGACGGCTGGGATCAACCATGGCGCTGGTACGTCAGGTACTACACGATGGCATTGCCTGCCGTCTTCGTGATCCTGCTGCCGTGGGTCTGGATTGCGGTCCCGCGTGTCCTGAAGTGGCGGCGCAGCCGGACCACGGGCCTCCCGGCCCACTCATAATCATGATGCGGGCCGGGAGGCCTGTTTGGTCCCTTAAGAAAGCAACGCGTTAGCCCTCGCCAACGGTACCGGCGCGTCGTCGAGGAGGAGGTTGATGGCTTCCTCCTCCCAGCCTGACTCGCCAAGCGACAGCGGATCTTGCGGTGCCAACCGATGTTCGATGACCAGGCGTGACAGGAGCAGGCGGCGGGCGTCGCCGCCTTCGGCGCCGAGCGTCGCGCCTTCCCAGGCCAGGAGTGCCGCCGTCGTTGCGTGATAGAGGGCGCCGGCGGCGAGACGGGAGCGCTTTTCCTGTTTGGGAT
>JABMNB010000592.1 GCA_013205335.1 Rhodospirillales bacterium | reverse complement strand
CCGAGGTCCTGACGATCATGCGCCGCGTCGGCGAGGCGAAGGCCGCCGCGCTCGACACATCGCTCTACGACGCGCTGCTCGACGAGTTCGAGCCGGGTGGGCGTTCGGCACGCATCGACGGGCTTTTTGCCGAACTGCGTGGGTTTCTGCCCGACCTGCTGGGGCGCGTGCTCGAGCGCCAGAGGAGCCAGCCAGATCCGTTGCCGCTCGATGGCCCGTTTCCCGTCGAGGCGCAGCGCCGGCTGGGCGAGGAGATGATCCGCCGGATCGGCTTCGACTTTCATCATGGCCGCCTCGATGTGTCGGCGCATCCCTTCACCGGCGGCACGTCGGACGATGTGCGCATCACCACGCGCTACGACGAGCAGGATTTCGCCCGCGCCCTGATGGGCGTGCTGCACGAAACAGGTCACGGTCTCTATGAAGCCGGGCTGCCCAAGGCCTGGCGCCACCAGCCGGTCGGCAATGCGCGGGGCATGACCCTGCACGAGAGCCAGTCTCTGTTGATGGAGATGCAGGCCTGCCGCAGCGACGCCTTCTTGGCCTTTGCAGCCCCTCACATGCGTGCGGCCTTCGCCAAGGACGGGCCGGCCTGGACCGAGGACAACATTCACCGGATCTACACGAAGGTGGCGCCGGGTTTCATCCGCGTCGACGCCGACGAGGTCACCTATCCGCTTCACATCATGCTGCGCTTCCGGCTGGAACGCGCGATGCTGGCGGGCGATCTCGCGCTGGCCGATCTGCCGGGAGCCTGGAACGACGGGATGTGGGAATTGCTTGGCATCGTGCCGTCGAACGATTCCCTGGGCTGTCTGCAGGACATCCATTGGCCCGACGGCGGCTGGGGCTATTTCCCGACCTACACTTTGGGGGCGCTGGCCGCGGCCCAACTCTTCGCCGCCGCCCGGCGTGCCGAACCCGGCTTGATGGAGGCCATCGGACAAGGCGATTTCGCCCCTTTGCTGGGCTGGTTGCGAACCAACGTGCATGGCAAGGGCTCGATCGCTACGACCGACGAGATCCTGAGCGGGGCTACTGGAGCGCCGCTGGGCGCCGCCGCTTTCAAAGCGCATCTGGAAAGCCGCTACCTGGAGGCGTAAGAGGGAGCTATGCTCGATCTCCGCCCGAACTGCGAATGCTGCGACAAGGACCTGCCCAACGGTGCGTCCGACGCCCTGATCTGCACCTTTGAGTGCACGTTCTGCGCAGACTGTGCGAAAACCCGTCTGGGCGGGCACTGTCCTAACTGCGGCGGCGATCTGGTCAAGCGTCCGAGCCGCCCCGAGAAGGCGCTGGCCAAGTTCCCGGCCTCCACCAAGCGGGTCCGCAAGGACCATGAGGCCTGTCGGCAGGTCGCTTGATTTTGTCATCTCGACCGGAGCGAAGCGGAGTGGAGAGATCTCTTTTGTGCCTCGTTGAAAAGAGGCCCCTCAGCAGAGCTTGCCGCGAGGCACTCCAAAGGGCTCGGGGCGACGTTTGATGCGTTACATCAGCACCCGCCATGGCTCGCAGGGCACGCCGGCGCCGCTTGGCTTCGAGGACATCATGCTGGCGGGCCTGGCCCGCGACGGCGGCCTCTATCTGCCGGCCGAATGGCCGCAGTTCAGCACCGCCGAGATCGCGGCGCTGAAAGGGCTGGGCTACCCCGAACTCGCGTTCCAGGTCATGCGCCCGTTCGTCGGTGACGCTTTCGACGAGGCGACCTTCCGCCGCCTGATCGGCGAGGCCTATACCTCGTTCGAGACCCCCGAAGTCGCGCCCCTGAAGCCGCTCGGCGATTCGGGCCTGCACCTGCTCGAACTGTTCCACGGCCCGACGCTGGCGTTCAAGGACGTCGCGCTTCAGCTGCTCGGCCGCATGCTCGACCAGACTCTGACGGCGCGTGGCCTGCACGCCACGATCGTGGGCGCCACCTCGGGCGACACCGGCTCGGCCGCCATCGAGGCGGTACGCGACCGTACGACCATCGACATCTTCATGCTGTTTCCCCGCGGCCGTGTGAGCGAGGTCCAGCGCCGGCAGATGACGACCGTGCTCGCGCCCAACGTCCACAATATCGCGGTGCAGGGCACGTTCGACGACTGTCAGGATCTCGCCAAGGCCTGCTTCAACGATCTCGCGTTTCGCGATCGCCATGCGCTGACGGCTGTGAACTCGATCAACTTCGCCCGCGTGATGGCGCAGATCGTCTACTATTTCTGGGCGGCGCTGAAGCTTGGCGCTCCGGAGCGCCCGGTGGCGTTCAGCGTGCCGAGCGGCAACTTCGGCAACGTCTATGCGGGCTACGCCGCCAGGCAGATGGGCCTGCCGATCTCGCACTTCGTGGTCGGCGCCAACAGCAACGACATCCTCGCGCGCTTCTTCGAGAGCGGCACGATGACGATGTCGGAGGTCGTGCCGACGCTGAGCCCCAGCATGGACATCCAGATCTCGAGCAATTTCGAGCGCCTGCTGTTCGACCTCTACGACCGCAACGGCGTCACCCTGGCGGATGCCATGGCAGCTTTCCGCAGGACCGGTACGCTCGAGGTCGGCGGCAACGCGCTGGCGGGGCTGCGGCAGCTCTTCGATGCGGGCCGGCTCGACGATGCCGGCACGCTTGCTGCCATGGAAGATTGCCTGAAGCGCTTCGGCGAGACGATCGATCCCCACACCGCCGTGGGCTATGCGCTGGCCCAGCAGCATCGCCGCGACCTGGGCATTCCTATGGTCGTGCTGGCGACGGCGCATCCCGCCAAGTTCCCCGACGCCGTCGAGAAGGCGACCGGCCAGCGGCCGCGTCTGCCAGCCCGTCTCGCGGACCTGCTGGAGCGCGCCGAACGCGCCGACGGCATGCCGAACGACATCGAGGCCCTGAAATCCATGATCGACGAACGCCGGGAGATGGCTGCATCGCCCGCAGCCAGAAGCAAGGTGCGCACGTGAGCAATGTGAAAGTCACGACGCTGGGCAACGGCCTGCGCGTCGCCGTCGATGCGATGCCGGAAGTGGAATCGGCCTCGCTCGGCATCTGGGTCGCCTGCGGCACGCGCCACGAGACCGCCGAGCTGAACGGCATGGCCCACATGCTGGAGCATATGGCCTTCAAGGGCACGCGCACCCGCAGCGCTCGCGCCATCGCCGAGGAGATCGAGAATGTCGGCGGCAGCCTGAACGCCTATACCGGCCGGGAGATCACCGCCTATCACGCTTCCGTCCTGAAGGAAGACGTGGCGCTGGGTATCGAGATGGTCTCCGACATCCTGCGTAACTCGGTGTTTGACCCTGACGAGCTGCAACGCGAGCGCGGCGTCATCCTGCAGGAGATCGGCCAGGCGCTCGACACGCCGGACGACGTAATCTTCGACCAGTTCCAGGAGACGGCGCTGCCGGGCCAGCCGCTCGGCCGGCCGGTGCTGGGCACCGCCACCTCGGTCGAGGCGATCGGCCGCGACGATCTCTTCGCCTATCTCGCGCGTCACTACACCGCCTCGAACATGGTCCTGTCGGCGGCCGGCCGGGTCGAGCACGACCAGATCGTCGATCTCGCCGAGAAGCATTTCGGCTCGGTGCCGCGCACCCCCGCCAACGCCGAGCGGCCGGTGCCGCTTGCCTATGTCGGCGGCGACGGCCGCGAGCAGCGCGTGCTCGAACAGGCACATCTCGTGCTGGGCTGCGAGGGCATCGGCTATCGCGATACAGACTATTTTGCGCTGGCCATCTACTCGACGCTGTTCGGCGGGGGCATGTCCTCGCGCCTGTTCCAGCGCATCCGCGAGGAGCGCGGCCTGGTCTACGGCATTCATTGCTTCAACACGGCCTACGCCGACGGCGGCCTGTTCGGCATCTATGCCGGTACCGGCGAGGACGATCTCGCCGAGCTGGTGCCCGCGGTGTGCGAGGAGTTCGTGACCGTGGCCGATACGCTGAACGAGCAGGAACTGGTGCGCGCCCGCAACCAGATCAAGGCCGGCACGCTCATGGCTCTGGAGTCGAGCGGCGCGCGCTGCGAGCAGGCTGCGCGCCACCTGATCGTGCACGGTCGCACGATCCCTTATGCCGAGATCGTCTCGCGCATCGAGGCGGTCGACCAGGACGCCGTCCGCCGCGTCGCTCGCCGCCTGCTACGGGGCGAACTCACCCTCGCCGCCCTTGGCCCGATCGACGGCCTGGAGTCGCTCGACAAGATCGCCGGCCGCCTCGCAGCGTAGAGGAGCGCTGAGCAAGCAAGAACGCGTCGTCCTGAGCGAAGCCGCCCAAAGGGTGGCGCAGTCGAAGGACCTCTCTTCCGACGCACAGTGCGTTGAACCGAAAAGAGGTCCTTCGACTGCGCGCCTGAGCCTGCCCCGAGGCTTCTGAGGGGGCACTTCGCTCAGGACGATGGAATTGTTTTGAAGAGCTACGCCGCTTTCGGCAGTTCGGTTTGTGCCGTGCGCGGAGGTACGCCGATCGCGGCGCGTTCGATGGCGGTCTTAATCTCGGCGCTGCGGCGGACCAGATTGTAGCGCAGGCCGGTGTAGAGGTTCATCGGGAACGGCATCGGCGCGTTGAAGTCGATGATCAGCACGACCCGCGTCTCGTCGGTCTGGTTCTTCACCCAATGCTCGCGCGTGTCGTCGAAGACCAGCGGCTCGCCTTCCTTCCAGAAGAAATGGTGGCCGCCGATCTCGATCCAGCACTTCTCGGGCTCCTTCGGCACGATCAGCGGGTAGTGGAAGCGGATGATGCCGGCGGCAGATCCCCGGTGCGGCTCGATCTCGGCGCGGCCAGCGAGGATGCTGAACAGCGCCGTGTGGACGCCGGGGATTTTCGCGATCGCAGCCATCGTGTCCGGCACCGCTGCGGCGTTTTCCGGAACGTCGTGGCCCCACAGCTTCAGTAGGAAGGTGCGCCAGGCGCGGCCCGGCACGTAGAGGTCGCGCGGGTGGACCTCGTGCAAGGCGGGGATCTCCTCATGATGGCTCAGGAGGTACTCGAGGTCGGCCTTGATCTTGGCGTGGCTCTTCTTGAGTTCACCCAGGACAGGGAAGACCTCCATCGCGTCTTCGCCGCCCAGCGGCAGCTTCGGCATGTTCCGCAGGATCATGTCCGAAAGCTTGAGGTTGAAATCCTCCAGCGGCTGCTGGGGAAGCCAGATGTGCTTAGTCAGATAGAATCTGCCCTTTTCGCCGACACTGGGTTTGCTAGCCGTTTCCATGGCCGATATGCCTCGAGGACTTGCGATAAGTGGATGTAATACGCCCGTTTAGCCGAATGGCGGCAGCTCTTCTGGCAACGCGGTGCGTGGCGGACCGTCTCAATTTCCTACGTCGAACCCCGGAAAACATGCAAGAATTCTGAAGAACCATTAGTATAGCCCATTATGTTCCGTTTTGCTGACGTCCCGTTGTCGCTGTCGGGAATGACCCGGATCGCGGGGAAACGCGTGTTTCTGCGCGCGCCGAGCCTGGACGACTGGCCGGAATGGGCCGAATTGCGCGCCCGCAGCCGGGCCTTCCTGACCCCGTGGGAGCCCACCTGGCCCGAGGATTCTCTGTCCCGCGACCATTTTCGGCGCCGGCTGCGGCAGCAGATCAAGGAATGGCGGGCAGGGGAGGCCTACGGCCTGTTCGTCTTCACCAATGAAGGCCGCCGGCTGGTCGGCGGAATCAACCTCAGCAATGTCCGCCGCGGCGTCGCCCAGGCCGCGTCCGTCGGCTACTGGATGGGCCAGCCCTATGCCGGCCAGGGCCTGATGACCGACGGTCTGCGCGCCACCCTGCCGTTCGTGTTCGACGACCTGCGGCTGCACCGGCTCGAGGCCGCCTGCCTGCCGCACAACGAACCCTCCAAGGCCGTGCTGACCAAGGTCGGTTTTCGTGAGGAGGGGTTGGCGCGGCAGTATCTGCGGATCAACGGCCACTGGGCCGATCACCTGCTGTTCGCCCTGCTGCGCGCCGACTACGACGCGCTGTTGCGCGCGCCGCGATAGCGGGCACGGGCACCCGGGAGCGTTCCATGCGTGATCTCACTCCGACCTCGATCACCCAGGCCTTCGCCGACTATGCCCGCAACGCGCCGTCCGAGCGGGCACGGGCGCTGCTGGTCTCGCTGGCCGGCCACCTGCATAGTTTCGTGCGCGACAACAAGGTGACCCAGGCGGAGTGGGGCGCCGCCATCGACGCCCTCACGCGCGCCACGCAGTTCACCGACGACAAGCGCAACGAATACATCCTTTTCTCCGACCTGCTCGGCGTCTCCTCCCTTGTCGACATGATCAACGCCGCGGGCAGCGGAACGCCCTCGTCGGTGCTCGGCCCGTTTCACATCGAAGGTGCGCCCGCACTGCCGAACGGCGGCGACCTGTGGCGCGGCCAGGAGGGCGAACCGCTGGTCGTGAGCGGCCGGGTCGTCGACGAGAACGGCGCGCCGGCCAGGGGCACGGTGCTGGCGCTCTGGCAGAATGCCGGCAACGGCCTCTATGCCCAGCAGGATGGCGCGCAATCGCCGACCAACTATCACGCGCGTCTCACGGTTGCCGAGGACGGCACCTTTGCCTTCACCACCGTGCGGCCGGTCTCCTACAAGGTGCCGGACGACGGCCCGGCCGGCGACATGCTGCGTGTCCTCGGCCGCGACGCCTGGCGGCCCGCCCATCTGCACATGATCATCCAGGCGCCCGGCCATCCGCCGCTGATTACCGAGTTCTTTCCCGAGGATGACGAGCATCTCGACGGCGACGCGGTGTTCGGCGTGCGCGCTGGCCTTGTCCTGCCGTTCGGCAAGCTGACCGACCGTGCCGCTTTGCCCGCAAATCTCGCCGCGCGCGACACGCTCCCATTGCCGGTCTGGGGCGCTCGCCTCGACCTGACGCTGCCTTCGGGTTGATGCAGCTCGTCGGCATCCGCGACGTCTCCAAGGTTTTTGCGAATGGCATCCAGGCGCTGGGGAGTGCTTCGCTCGACATCGCGGCGGGCGAGTTCCTGAGCGTGCTGGGCCCCTCGGGCTGCGGAAAGTCGACGCTGTTGCGCCTGATCGCGGGCCTCGCTGAGCCGACCGCCGGCACGATCGCGTGGCCGCAGGGCAGGCCCGACCTGGGTTTCGTCTTCCAGGAACCGACGCTGATGCCGTGGGCGACGGCGCTGGGCAACGTGGCGCTGCCGCTCAAGTTGCGCGGCGTCGCGCGCTCCGAACGCGAGGCGCGCGCGGCAGAGGCGCTCGCGGGCGTCGGTCTCAGGGGCTTCGAGAGGAGCTATCCGCGCGAGCTGTCGGGCGGCATGAAGATGCGCGTCTCGATTGCGCGCGCGCTGGTCACCGCGCCCAAGCTCCTGCTGATGGACGAACCCTTCGCCGCGCTCGACGAGATCACGCGGCGCAGGCTGAACACCGACCTGCTGGAACTCTGGCAGCGTACGCATTTCACGGCCGTGTTCGTGACCCACTCGGTGTTCGAATCGGTGTTCCTGTCGCAGCGCATCGTGGTGATGAGCGCCCGCCCCGGCCGCGTGCGTTCCGAACTCGCCATTGAAGCGCCCTATCCGCGCAGCGAGGCCTTCGGCACCTCCGCCGACTACGCCGCGCTCTGCCGCCTCACCTCGGCGCAGCTTTCGGAAGCGATGGCGACATGAAAGCGTCGATCACTTCGGGCGTGCGCAACCCCCTCACCCAGCCTCTCCCCCTGGCGGGGGAGAGGAGAACGAGGGAGGCATCTTTCATATTCCTCTCCCCCTTGGGGGAGAGGTTAGGTGAGGGGGCTTCGCGGTGAGCGCCCGCTTCGTCGCACCGATCCTGACGGGCCTCTTCATGCTGGCCCTGTGGGAAGGTCTCGTGCGCGCGATGGCGATCCCGCCCTATGTCCTGCCCGGGCCGATCCTGGTGGCGAAGACGCTGGTGTCGGACTGGGGTACGCTGTGGCCGGCGCTGGTAGTGACGCTCAGCATCACCCTGCAGGCGCTGCTGGCGGCAGTCCTGGTCGGCGTCCTGCTGGCGCTGCTGTTCTCGCTGTCGCGCTGGATCGAGTTCTCGCTTTTTCCCTACGCCATCATCCTGCAGGTGACGCCGATCGTGGCCATCGCGCCGCTGATCATCGCCTGGGTCGACGACGTCAACGTCTCGCTGCTGATCTGTGCTTGGCTGGTGGCCTTTTTCCCGATCCTGTCCAACACGGTGCTGGGCCTGCGCTCGGTCGACCGCAACCTGCTCGACCTGTTCGAACTCTATGGCGCGAGCCGATGGCGCGTGCTGGTCGACCTGCGCCTGCCGGCAGCCTTGCCGTACTTCCTGGGCGGCCTGCGCATCTCGGGCGGGCTGGCGCTGATCGGCGCCGTCGTGGCGGAATTCGTCGCGGGCTCGGGCGGGCGCGAGTCGGGGCTCGCCTACCGCATTCTCGAGTCTGGCTACCAGCTCAAGATTCCGCGCATGTTCGCCGCCCTGGTGCTGATCTCGCTGGCGGGCATCGCGATCTATCTGCTGTTGTCGCTTCTGTCGCACCTGCTGCTGCGGCGCTGGCATGAAAGCGCTCTTGCCGAGGAGTGACCACCTTAGCGCTCAGCGCACTGCGGCGCGGGCGAGGAAGAACGAGGCGGTAGCCACGCCCGCGGCCAACAGCAGATAGCCGGCCTCGTAGACATTGGTGAGGGCGAGCACTGCGCGGAAGAGGAGGGGTGACAGAAGGGCACCGAAGAACACGAAAAGCTGCGTGGCGCCGGTGAACTCGGCAGCGCGCCCTGGCGGTGCCCGCGAGGCGCTCTCGGCGATGAAGACGCCGTTCCAGCCGACGGCGGTGCCGCCCAGGACCACGCATACGACATAGACCGCGCTGGTGGGCCAGGCGGGCGTCGAGAAGGCCATCGCCGTGGCGGCCAGCGCGACGAGGACGCCGATGCCGGCCAGCACCGCAGAGGGTCGGCGCAGCAGGTCGGCGAGGACACCCCAGAAGACGCGGCCGAAGGCGCCGGCGATTGTCGCCGCCGAGAGCAGGGCGCCGGCCAACACATAGGACATCTGCAGCCCGTCGACGGCGTAGACGACGGTGAAGTTCACGACGATCGCCTGCGTGGCGGAAAACAGCATGCCGATGAAGCACATCGGCCGCAGGATCGGATCGCGCCAGGCGAGTTGCAGGGGCTCGAATATCTCGGACAGGGTGGGTAAGCGCGTGCCTTTGCCGCCGCTGCGTTCGTCGTCGTAGAGCGCGCGCAGCGGCTGTACGGCGATCGCCGTCGCGATCGAGAGCACGCCGACCGAGGCGGCGGCCCAGCGCCAGCCGAAATCGAGAGCGAGCGTCGGCAGCACCGCGCCGCAGATCGCAAAGCCCACCGGCACGCCGCTCTGCTTCAGCGAGAAGGTCACATTGGCCAGGCGCGGCGGCGAGACGCGCGCCAGGATGTGCGAACTGGCGATGGTAAGCGGGCCCGAGCCCAGGCCGACGATGAAGGCCGACAGGGCGGCCATTGCCACGCCGCCCGTGGCGAAAACGAAGGACCCCAGCGCGGCGACGGTGAGCCCGGCCTGGATGAAGCGAATCGGTCCCAGCCGGCGGGTGAGCGTGCCGCCGCCCACGGTCGAGATCATCGCCGCGAGATAGACGATCGACACGTAATAGGCGACATCTGCCGCGGCGACGCCAAGCTCCGGCGCGGCGGCGGGTGCCAGCACCGAAGCCTGGTTGAAGCCCATGGTCGCGATCACCTGCACGAGGGTGAGCGATAGGAGCGCGATCAGGTAGCGACGGAGATCTGTCGGAGCGGCAGGGGCGGCGGACATTGCGCCGGGACTATACCGACCTATCTGAGGCCGGCGAGGAAACTCTCGACCAGCGGAGACCAGACGGAACTGCCGTTGTTTGCGCCTGCGAGACCATGCCCGTTGCGACCGAAGGCGGTGAGGGGCCTGTACGTCGCCTTGCCGCCGGCCGCGTCGTAGGCCTCGGCCATCCGCCTGGCGAGAGACGGCTCGAAGAAGCTGTCGTTCTCGGCGTAGATCCACAACATGGGCACGCGGGTTGCCGCGCCGTATTTGGCTGCAGCATCGACCAGCGACCCGGGTGCGCAATTGCCCGTGCCGCCGCCCTTCAGCTTCTGATGCCCGCCGCGGCCTCCTGCGAAGTTGATCATGCCCGTCACACCGGACGGGCTGCGGCTCGACAAGGCGATGGTTGCCCAGCCGCCGGCTGACTGGCACGTCACAGGAGCCGTAGCCTTCGGCCCAGTTGCCACCGGTCTCGCCATACCCGCGACGCAGCGGCAGGGCGACGACATAGCCGCGCGACAGGAACCACGACGACAGCGTCGAGTAACGCGGCCGTTCCATCTTGCCACGCTGCGAGCCGTCCGCGGGCGAGCCGTGATTGATGACGACCAGCGGTTGGCGCGCCTCGCCCGGCGGCCGCATCACGTTGGCGACCAGGGTTGACCCGGCAGGACCGGGCAGCCGAACGACCTGCTCGCGGTCCTGCGCCGCCAGGGGCCCGGTGCACATGAAAAAGAGAAGAAGTGCGGCCCGGCGCAAACGCATTTGAAGATTCCCTAACGGCCGCTGCGTCGCGCGGGCTTGCCACCTCCGCCGGAGCCGGTGCGCACGCCGCGGAAGACGCGGGAGTGCTGCATCTTGCCAAGATGGACGCCGACATTGGCGCTGGCGGCCTGGCCGGGCAGCTCGAGCTCGTGGGCCTCGAGGCGGCGGATCTCGTCGCGCAGGCGGCCTGCTTCCTCGAACTCGAGGTCGGCGGCGGCGGCGCGCATGCGCTTCTCGAGTTCGGCGATGTGGGTGCGCAGATTGTGCCCGACCAGATGCACATCGCCCGACACGCCGGTGTCGACCGTGTAGTGGTCGCGCTCGGCGGTCGACATGAGTATCTCGGTGATGTTCTTCTTCACCGAAGCCGGCGTGATGCCGTGTTTCTCGTTGTAGGCGGTCTGCTTGGCGCGACGTCGATCGGTCTCGCCGATCGCGTATTTGATCGAGTCCGTCATCCTGTCGGCGTAGAGGATGACGCGGCCGTCGATGTTGCGCGCCGCACGGCCGATCGTCTGGACCAGCGACGTCGGCGACCGCAGGAAGCCTTCCTTGTCTGCATCGAGGATGGCAACGAGCGCGCATTCGGGAATATCGAGGCCCTCGCGCAACAGGTTGATGCCGACCAGGACGTCGAAGGCGCCCAGCCTGAGGTCGCGGATGATTTCGATGCGCTCCAGCGTGTCGATGTCGGAATGCAGGTAACGGCAGCGGATACCGGCCTCGTGCATGTACTCGACGAGGTATTCGGCCATGCGCTTGGTGAGCACGGTGACCAGCACGCGCTGGCCCTTCTTGGCGCAGTCGCGGCATTCCGCGATCAGGTCGTCGACCTGCTTCTCGACGGGGCGGATCAGCACGGTCGGATCGATCAGGCCGGTCGGGCGGATG
>JABMNB010000067.1 GCA_013205335.1 Rhodospirillales bacterium | reverse complement strand
GTCGTCAACCAGCGTCCGTCGTCCGACGTGCGCGGCCTCATTCCGGATTCACGGGATATCGAGGACCCACAGGCCGCGCCGCTCAGCTCCGGCCGACCGCCCAAGCGCGGCGACGCCGCAAGGCAGTAGGGATCGCACGGCTTGTTCGGCGGGCGGCTCGGATCAGCGCCCGCCGACCACCCAGCCAGTCTCCTTCGCGAAAGATTCGAAGAAGTCCGTCTCGTAGGCCTGCTCGGGCGCTTCGCGCACGAGGCTGTCGATCCGCTCGGCGTCGCGGCCGACCAGGATGCGCCAGCGCTCGTTGCGGACGCCGTCGAGGATGACCGTCGCCGCCTCGGCTGCCGTCGTCGGCGCCTCCTCCAGGAAGCGGCGCGCCCGCTCGGCAATCATCTTGCGGACATCGTCGTCGGAGAGCCCGGTAGCGTCGACGCCCATCGAGGCGATGCGGGCCCGCGCCAGCGCCACCTCGTGCGGCGTGATTTCGTCGGTCTGGTTGCCGCTCTGCAGCTTGCGCGAGTTGGCGACGATCGACGTGCCGATGTGGCCCGGCATCACGACCGAGCATTTGATGTGCGGCGCATTGAGTCGCAGATCGGTGATCAGCGCCTCGGTAAAGCCCTTCACGGCGAACTTGGCGGCGGCATAGGCGGTCTGCGGGATATTGGGCGCGATGTAGGCCCAGAAGCCGTTCACGCTCGACGTGTTGACGATGTGGCCCGCATCGGCGCGGCGCAGCAGGGGCATGAAGGCACGCGTGCAGAGATAGACGCCGCCCCAGCAGATGTTGAACGTGCGCTCCCATTCGTCGCGCTCGTTGACGAGGAAGCTGCCGCCGCCACCGATACCCGCATTGTTGAACAGGAGATGGATGCGGTCGCTGTCCTGCTGCTCGGCCACCTCGTCGCGGAACCGCAGCACCTGCGGCTCGTCGGCGACGTCGGCGAGATGGCTGGTGATGCGCTGGCCCTGGCGCAGGCCACCGGCCTCGCAGAGCCGCTTTGTCTCGGCCATGGCGCCGCCCGACACGTCGCCCAGCGCGATGTTGCAGCCTTCGGCGGCCAGCTGGCGCGCCAGCTCGCGGCCCATGCCCGTGCCACCCCCGGTGATGACGGCGATCCTGCCTGCGAAATCCTTCATGTCGTTTCCTTGAGTTTTTTATGCGGGACGAAAGCGCTTCACGACCAGGAAGCCGAGTAGGATGAAGCCCAGAAGCACGATACCCTGCACCACTGCGAACGGTGGCTCCGCCCCGGTCGGAGCGAACCTGTTCAGGAAGCCGATCTTCTGGAAGGACTGCACGACCAGGACGAACACGTTCAGATAGAAGGCCAACAAGGTGCTTGCGATGTAGACCCAGCACCACGCGCCGACGAGACGACCAACGTAAAGTGCCACCAGCGCGATCGTGAGCGCGACCCCCGATACGATGCCCACGCCGATCGCCGGCGTGAACACGGTGATGGGAAAAAGGAAACCCGTTACCGTCGTCAGCACCGTGAAGAGCATGAACACCGAGTTCCATGTATCCAGCCGGCGACCCTCGAGCATGCGCGCGCAGGCGACGGCGCCTGCAGCGATGGCGATCAGGCTAATGACGACGTGCACGATCGTGAAGGTCGCGATGGACATTCCGAGAATCATGTTCCGTCTCCTGGGCTTTGCGGCGGTGTCGGCACTACATGACGCCCTGATGAGAACCTCATTGCCAGTTTAGCCCAACGGCCGGTGGGCGACAGGCCGTTGCTGCCCCATTCGCCGCTAGGTCGGCCGGGCTCGCCGGGTGTCCGGGCCTTATTAGGCCGGCAGCTTGGGCGCGCTCGGGTGCTTTGGCAGAAACGCCGTGAGCAGGCCGAGCAGCAGCAGGAACGGCGTCACCTTGTAGACCGCCTCGATGCCCGCATGGTCGGCGATCTCGCCCAGCGCCGCGGCGCCGAGGCCGCCCAGGCCGAACGAGACGCCAAAGAACATGCCGGCCACCAGTCCGACCCGCCCGGGCAGGAGGTCCTGCGCATAGACCAGGATCGCGGAGAAGGCCGATGCCATGATGATCGCCACCACGACTGCCAGGATGCCGGTCCAGAACAGGCTGGCGTAAGGCAGCATCAGCGCGAAGGGCAGAGCGCCCAGGATCGAGAACCACATGACCGGAATGCGACCGACCCTGTCGCCGACAACGCCGCCCAGGATCGTGCCGGCCACGATGCCGACGAGGAAGGCGAAGAGGAAGAGCTGCGCGGTCTGTACCTCCACGCCGAATTTCTCGATCAGGTAGAAGGTGAAGTAGGAGCCCAGGCTGGCGCTGTAGACGTTCTTGGAGAAGAGCAGGGCCACCAGGATCGCCACGGCGACGCCGACGCGGGCCCTCGACAGGGTCACGTGTCCGGCGGCGGCGGTGGCCTTGCGCGCAGTGGGCTTCGGCGTGTGGCGGTGTGCCTTGTACCAATGGCCGACCTGGAACAACACGATCATGGCGATCAGCGCCGCTCCCGAAAACCACACGATGCTCTCCTGGCCGCGCGGCACGACGATGAATGCCGCCAGCAGCGGACCGGCCGCGGAGCCCATGTTGCCGCCGACCTGGAACAGCGATTGCGCGAGACCATAGCGGCCGCCCGCCGCCATACGCGCAACGCGCGAGGCTTCGGGATGGAACACCGACGAGCCCATGCCGATCAGCGCGGCTGCCAAAAGAATCAGAGGATATGAGTTCGCATGCGACATCAGCAGAAGGCCGACCAGGGTGAAGCCCATGCCGACCACCAGGGAATAAGGCTGGGGCTTCCTGTCCGTGTACATGCCAACCAGCGGTTGCAGCATGGATGCCGTGCACTGGAAGGCCAGGGTGATGAAGCCGATCTGACCGAATGACAGCGCGTATGAATCCTTGAGGATCGGATACAGCGCCGGCACCAGCGACTGCATCATGTCGTTGAGCAAATGGCAGAAGCTCAAGGACAGGATGACGGCGAAGGTCGTGTTGTTGGCGGACGCCGAAAGGGCAGGGGCCGCGGGAGTGGAGACGGGCGCGTCGCCGGCCGCCATCGTGTTATCGGTCATCATGACACTCTAAGCGGCAGCCCGTGTCGTCGCCAGCGCCTGCCCGGCAGACCAGCCTTGCGATGCTGCCGGCTCCGACAGGTGAGAGCCTTCGGCGTGCCGATGCATTGCACCGGCTATGCAAACCGATGCCCCCGCCCGTCTCGACCGCCTGGCATGGAGTCGCTTCCGCAGGCAACGGAAACAGCTCGAGCACAAGTTACGCCGTTCGCACCGGCCGGGCGCGCTGGTTGTAGAGCATCTTGCGCAGCCGTTCCTGCTCCTCGGGTGGCAGCTTTTCGCGGTCGACCGAAAGGTCGACGCCGACGGCCATGCCCTTCTGGACGGCCGGCCGCGCGCCCAGCTCTTCGAACCAGCGCTTGAAGTGCGGAAACTCCTCGATGTCCTGACCCTGGAACTTCCAGTTCACCGTCCACGGATAGCAGATCATGTCGGCGATCGTGTACCGATCGCCCGCCAGGTACTTGTGCTTGTCGAGGCGGTTGTTCAACACGCCGTAAAGTCGATTCACCTCGTCGGTGAAGCGCGTGATGGCGTAAGTCTGGTCGCCCTCCCTGACCTGGTCGACGCGGCGGAAATGGCCGCACTCGCCGCTCTTCGGCCCCTGGTTGGCCATCTGCCAGATCAGCCATTCGTTCACTTCGTGCCTGGTCCGGAGATCCTGCGGATAGAACTTCCCGGCCTTCTCCGCGATGTACATCATGATCGCGCCCGACTCGAAGACGACCAGCGGCTTGCCGCCGTCGGCCGGCGCATTGTCGACCATCACCGGCATGCGGTGATTGGGGTTCATCTCCAGGAATTCATCCGTGAACTGGTCGCCGCGGCCGATGTTCACCGGCACGATCTTGTACGGCAGGCCACATTCCTCGAGCAGGATGGTGACCTTCTTGCCGTTGGGCGTCGGCCAGTAGTGCAGATCGATCATTTGCCTTCTCCGGAATACTGCATGTGAGCCAGGTCACGGGAGCCTCCGCCCGTCGTCGCGGCCCGTCAATGGTGTATGATTGCTGCAACTCAACGGGCCGGGAGAAGACCACGTGGCGGAGACAAGCCAGGATGTACGATCGATTCGCCGGCTCGAGGATTTGCGTTTCCTCACCGGTCGCGGCCGCTATGTCGAGGACATCGCCGAGCCCGCGGCGCTTCATGGCTACGTGTTGCGTTCGCCGCATGCACACGCCCTGATCCGCCGGCTCGACGTCGCACGGGCGGCGTCGATGGACGGCGTGCATCTGGTCGCGTCGGCGGACGATCTCGCGGCGGATGGCCTCGGCATGATGCCTTGCCTGGCCGCCGTGACGCCGTTGATCGTGCCGCCGCGCCCGGCACTGGCCTCGGGCCGGGTCCGCCACGTCGGTGATCCCGTCTGCTTCGTGGTGGCCGACAGCGCGGAGATGGCGCGCGATGCGGCAGAAATGATCGAGGTCGACTACCAGCCGCTGCCGTCGGTGGTCCGCGGACGCACGGCCCTGGCCGGCGATGCGCCCGTACTGTGGGACGAGGCGCCGGGCAACCTGGCCTATCACGTCCGTCGCGGTGATCATGCCGCCGTGGCCGAGGCGATGAAGGACGCTGCGCACATCGTCGGGGTCGACGTGACCAACAATCGTGTCATCGTCGTGCCGCTCGAGCCGCGCGCGGGGATCGCGCGCTACGATGCCGCGACCGACACGATGGATCTCGAACTCACGGGGCAGGGGCTGCACGGTATCCGCCGCCAGCTCGCGGAGTTCATCTTCAAGGTGGCGCCCGAGCGCATCCGGCTCAGCGCTCCCGACGTCGGCGGCGGCTTCGGGATGAAGAACTTCCTCTATCCCGAATGGATTCTGCTGTTGTGGGCGGCGCGCCGGCTGCGGCGTCCGGTACGCTGGCTGGCCGATCGCGCCGAGGATTTCGTGACCGGAGCGCAGGGCCGCGACATCGAAGCGACGGCGCGCATCGCGCTCGATGCGACGGGACGCATCCTGGCGCTCGACGTGGCGATGGTCGCCAACCTCGGAGCCTACCTGTCGGGGAACGGGCCCGGCGCCTCGGTGGTCGCCGCCTCGACGGCACAGGGTGGCGTCTACGACATCCCCGCCATCGCCGTCGACGTGCGCGGCACCTTCACCAACACGGTGCCGGTCGATGCCTATCGAGGCGCGGGTAAACCCGAGGCGAATTACATCGTCGAGCGTGCCATCGAGGCGGCGGCGCGGGCGCTCGGCCGCGATCCGGCGGCGCTGCGACGGCAAAATCTCATCGCGGCTTTCCCGCACCGGACGGCGATGGGTATGGCCATCGATTCCGGCGGCTTCGTCGCCAACCTCGATGTGGCGGTGGCACAGGCAGGTGTACCGAACTTCGAGGACCGGCGCGCCGACGCGAAGGCGAGGGGCCGTCTGCGCGGCCTTGGCGTGGCCTGTTTCCTCGAAACGTCGCGCGGCGCGCCCAATGAGGGAGCCGAGGTGCTCTTCAAGCCGGACGGCAGCGTGATGATCGCGGTCGGTACCGAATCGAACGGGCAGGGCCACGAGACATCTTTCGCCCAGATCGCGTCGCGACATCTCGGCTTGCCAATAGAGGCCTTTCGCTATGTCCAGGCGGACACACGCGCGGTGAAAAGTGGGGCAGGTCACGGCGGGGCGCGCTCGATGCACATGGGCGGCGCTGCTCTCGTCAAGGCGATGGACGCAGCGCTGGCGAAAGCGCGCCAACTGGCGGCACATCTGTTGCAAGCCACCGGGAGTGAACTCGATTACGAGAAAGGACGTTTCACGGTACGAGGGAGTGACCGCTCCATCGATCTGGCTGCTCTCGCCGCGAGCGCACAGGATGCGGCCAACCTGCCGGATGGCATGGCGCCCGGTCTCGGCGAGCATGTGATGAACATCACGGACGTCTTCACCTTTCCGAGCGGCTGCCACGTCGCCGAAGTCGAGATCGATCCGGAGACAGGGGCCACGGACCTGGTGAGCTACACCGCGGTCGACGACTACGGTCGCCTGATCAATCCCATGCTGACCGAGGGGCAGGTGCAGGGTGGGCTGGCGCAGGGCATCGGCCAGGCCCTGCTGGAGCACACGGTCTACGATCCCGAATCCGGCCAGCTGCTCAGCGGGTCGCTGATGGACTACGCGCTTCCGCGCGCGACCGACCTGCCGTTTTTCGATGTCGAACTGATCGAGCGGCCGACCCAGGCCAATCCGCTCGGCGTGAAGGGCTCCGGCCAGGCGGGCTGCATCGGCGCACCTCAGACGGTGATGGCGGCAATCCTCGACGCGCTTCGTCCTGCCGGCGTCGAACGCCTCGAAATGCCGGCCACCCCGGCGCGCGTCTGGGAGGCGTTGCAGCGGGCGAAGCCCGGGCATTGACGCCACGTCCGGAGCCACCGTCTTTCGCTCACGCTCCGGCGCCCGCCGGCCAGCGCATCCTGGCCGGAATCCTCTTCATGTGCGGAGCCGGTCTGCTGTTTCCCGTCATGAGCGGGTTCGCGAAGTTTCTGGGCGCCGACTACAGCACTCTGCAGATCTCGTGGGCGCGCGCCTTCGGGCACATCGTCTTCATGCTGATCTTCTTCGTGCCGCGCTTCGGGCTCCGCATGCTGCGCACGCGGCGGCCGGGCACGCAGCTCATGCGCTCGCTGATGCTTTTCACGTCCAACGCCGCGAGCTTCCTTGCCATCGTCTACATCCCGCTCGGCCAGGCGGCGGCCATCACCATGATGGCACCGCTGCTCGTGCTGCCGCTCGCCTGGCTCGTGCTGGGCGAGCGGGCCACGCGCGCGCACATCGTGGCGCTCATGGTCGGCTTCCTGGGCGTGGTCATCCTGATCCAGCCGGGCACCGCGATGTTCCAGTGGGCGGCGCTTCTCTCGCTGCTGAGCGCGGCCTGCTACGCGGTGTACCAGGTGCTGACGCGCCTCATCTCCACGATCGACACGCCCGAAACCTCGGCGATCTACAGTTCGATCGTCGGTAGCTTCGGCATGCTGCTGGTCCTGCCCTTCGTGTGGAAAACGCCGCACAGCGCTAGGGACATCTTCTATTTCTGCAGCCTCGGCGTGCTGGGCGGCACAGGCCACTATTTCGTGGCCCGCGCGCTCACCTATGCCCCTGCCAACATCGTGGCACCGTTCCAGTACATGCAGCTCATGGGCTCGGTGGTCGTGGGCTACCTCTTCTTCGGCGACTTCCCCGATTTCCTGGGCTGGGTCGGGGCCGCCGTCATCGTCGCCGCCGGCCTCTACATCGGCTGGTCGCAGCGCGGGTCGAGGTAGCGGCCGGCGCTATCCGAGCCGGTTCTAGCCCACCGTGACCGGCGAGAAGTCGACATACCAGCTCTTGGGGTGGACATAGCCCTTCACCTTGGACGAGATCGCGTTCGGCCAGACATCGTGTACGAACCACACGAACACCGCCTGGTCGACCATGCGGGTGTTGATCCTGGCCAGCACCTTGTCGAGTTCCGCCGGATCGGCCGTGCTGCGCGCCTCGGCGGCGAGCTTGTCGAACTCCGGATCGTTGATGTAGCCCCAGTTCGAGCCCCTGGGCGGGACCTGCTGGCTGTCCACGAAGCGCATGAAGGCATTGTGCGGGTCCATCGTATTCCAGCTCACGTTGATGGCGCTAAACGCGGCGGCCTCCGGCGCCTTGGCGCCCTGGCGCATGAAGTTCAGCAGCGCGTTCCAGTCCATGACCTGGAATTCGAGCTCGACACCCACTTCGGCGAACTGCTGCTGGATGAATTCGTTCATGATCAGCGGATACATCTGGCCCGAGCCGGAGGTCGAAATCGCGACCTTCATCTTCAGCTTCTTCTGCGGACCGTAACCGGCCTCGGCCAGCAGCTTCCTGGACTCCGCCGGATCGTAGCGGATCTTGAAGGTCGGATTGCCGAACCATGGATGGTCGGTCGGGACGCAGCCCACGGCTGGTGCGGCGAGGCCGTTCAGCAACTTCACCATCGCATCGCGGTCGATGGCGAGGTTCAGCGCCTTGCGCACGCGGATGTCGGCCGTCGGCGCGCCGGGCAGCATGCTGAGCGTGTAGGGCCACATGTGCGGGATGGCGTTCGTCTCGATCTTGCAGCCGCCGGCGCGCAACTTGTCGAGCGAGTCCGGCGCTGGCGCCTCAATCCAGTCGACGCGGCCCGACAGGAGGGCGGCCGTGCGGGTCGAAACGTCGGGGATCGGCAGGAGCACCATCCGTTCGCTCTTGGGCAGGCGCGCCTTGTCCCAGTAATCGTTGTTGCGCTCCAGCTCGGCCCGTTCGCGCGGCGTCCACGACTTCATCTTCCATGGGCCGGTGCCGGACGGCGACTTGCGATAGGCCTGCCAGTCCCGGCCGACCTTCTCGAAATTGGCCGGGCTCGAGATCGGGAAGCGGTTGAGCAGCGATGGCATGATCGTATCGACACCCTTGGTCTGCAGCTCGACCTTGTAGTCGTCGGTCTTGCGGTAGCCGACCAGCGGCCAGAGAGCGGCGAGCAGCACGCTGCGTCCGATGCGGTCGAAGACGGGCGACTTGTCGTTCAGAGCGCGATCGATGCTGAAGATCACCGCGTCGGCGTTGAAATCCGATCCATCGTGGAATTTCACACCCTGGCGCAGCTCGAAGATCCATTTCGTGGCATCGGCCGGGTCCTGGTACCACTTGGTCGCCAGCCCGGGCACCAGTTTGGCCGGTGCGGTCGCCGATGACAGGTCCCAGGCGACCAGCGGGTCGTACAGCGTGTAGCCCATGAAGCGGATGCCTTCGGTACCCTGGTCGGGCGCTCCGTCGGTCGCCGGAATGTCGGCGAGCGTCATGGCGATGCGCAGGGTCGAGGACTGCTGCGCGTTCGCCGGGCCCGAGCCTGCGAGGGGGAGGCCCGCAAAGGGAAGGGCGGTGCCGGCGAGAAGGGCGGCGCGACGGGTGAGCATGTGAACCTCCGTGGTTCCCTTGCATGAAGCACGAAGCGAGCCACACTGGACGCGGCATGCTTCTTGCTGTTTTCCTGCCGACATGGCCTCGCTCAATACGCTTACCGCCACCGAACTCGCGCACCGACTGGACTCCGGGGCGGCCACCGCCGAGGGGATCGTCCGCGCTCATCTCGATCGCATCGACGAACGCGACGCCGACGTGCTCGCCTGGTCGCATCTCGCGCGCGAGGCTGCCCTGCAAACCGCCAAGTTGCTCGATCGCGGAGCACGCAGGGGGCTGCTGCACGGCATTCCGATGGGCGTGAAGGACATCATCGATTCCTTCGACCAGCCCACCACCTACGGCTCGCCGATCTACCGGACGCACCAGCCGCTCGCCGATGCGGCCACAGTGGCGCTGGCGCGCGATGCCGGCGCCATCCTGCTCGGCAAGACCGTGACGACGGAATTCGCCAACCGTCATCC
>JABMNB010000591.1 GCA_013205335.1 Rhodospirillales bacterium | reverse complement strand
GGATTGCGTGACGAAGAATATCTCCGTCTCAAGGTCCTCACCTGCATGCTGCCCGCCCTATGATCCCCCAAAATCACCCACTCGATTCCCGGAAGAGCCATATTTCAAAAGACGCCGTCAGACTCCTCCCGGTTGTTTGGGAAGGAGACATAGCGAACACATAACAAATTAGCCCAATTTATGGGGTAAAATCGATGGGCTTGAGCACGACGTTACGGAAGACTACATGCTTGTCATGTTCTTCTCCGCTTAATGGCCCATCGCGGCCTGAAGCGCGTTCTTGCCGTCGCGCCATCGATACGGCCGAGCTTGCAGGCGCCGACGGCCTTTACCTGGCTCACCTGCATCGCTTCTACTGATGCAGTTGCTAGCTAAACTCTTCCCAGCGTCAGATCTGTGCGAAGGCCGGCTTCTCAACGCCGGTCATCGTTCGCAGGCCTTGAGGATCGTTTCCTCCGGCGTCCGCGTGACGCCGCTGTCGCGGCAGATCGCCTTCAGCCCCAGCGCCATCTTGGTGTGGGAGCCGTTTCGAAGACGCCGCGGCGGTCATCAAACCGTGATCTCAAGTCAGGTGGATCGAACCAAATCACTCCAGCCAGATTGGACGCATATCGGGCTTTTCGAAGTCCTCCAGCGGCATGTATTTATGTTCATAGGATTTGGGTCCTTCGAATGCCTGCAGTCGAAGCGGTCGAAAATACCCGAGGTTCTTTTTGTCCAGGCGAGCGACCTCGACGCAACGATCGATAGCAAAAAAGATCCGCTGAAATGCATCGGCGAGGTTCGAGGCCGACCGATCCAGTCCAGCACTTCTGTCACCCAGATCGAACTCCTCCCAGAAACCTGGGGTGATCGGAACAGAACGAAGTGTCCGCTGGCACTCGTGAAGCTGGTCGAGAAGTGCATCGAACACTTCTCCGGGCACGGTGCGCCTGTATAGACGATCCGTCACCAGAGCGAGCGAGTGATCGGCCGATTTTGGCTTATGCCGGCCGATCAACTCGAAAAAGGCGGCAACTTCCCTTGGGGTTCCAATCTGCTTGAGAAGTAGCCCTGCCGAAAGTCCAACGTCGCTCATCAATAGGGCTCCACGAATTCAATGTGTTCACGCCTAAGCAGTCCATTTGACCTTTCGACGATCCTTCTTGCGATGTCATCGAGGTGCCCAGAAGATACATTCTGTCCGCGCACATCGATCTTAATGTTCTGCTGCATGCCCCGCGGCAGATGCCGGGCACGCTCCTGAACCTGTCTGGCGACCTTGTTCACCAAGCCGTCGGCATTGGTATCGATATCGTAATTCTTCACCTCAAACGATGCACTGCGTTTGTCGGCTGACACGCCGTCGGGACGAACCGAACCAGCCGCCCTTGAACTTACCTCCCTGCCATCCTTGAAAGCGACTTGCGAAGCAAAGTCCGGGTGTCGATCGGCCATATCATCGAGTTCGCTTTGACGCCAACTAGGACGCTGCCCAGGCGGAAACGGCGGCACCGGAGGTCGGGAGGGCGGTCGCTTGTCGCTCTCGACTCGCTCCGGCGGGCCGTTGTCGTCCGGGCCCGGATTCTTGCCGGGCGGACGGGCCATTTCACTGCCACCGAAGATGCCGGCCGTGCCCTGGCGAGCGATCGTGTCGTCAATCGCCTTTCCGACGATCACTGCCCCGATCGCCGCCGCCGTGAGGTCCAGCAGGATGGGGATGGCCAAGGCAGGCGCAACGACGTTCTGCATCGTCGGCACCGGACCATCCCTATCCCAGATGTCGGTCTGTGACGGTCCATTTATCGGCTCGACGGTGCGCGTCACGCGCTCACCGTCGAAAGTCGTGGTGATCGCACCCAGCGTCACCCCCTCGGGGTCACGTATGGTATCGACCTGCGACCAGTGGCCCTCGGCGGGATAGGACCACCGGCTCTCCACACGATGGCCATCGGCGAAGGTGGCATAGGTCGAGACGATGCGGTCCTTCTCGTCGTAGGCTTCCGTGACGTCGGCCTTGCCACGCTCGGTATCGACGCCGCGGTGCGTGACCCGCTTGATGCCGTCGTCGAACCGCGTGACGTCGGGCGCAGGGGGCGTCGTGGGTGCCGCTTCCATCGCCTTGGGGCCTGTCGATTCTTCGACTACCACTTCGTCGCTGGGTGAGGGTGTCGATACCGCATCAACCGGCGCCATGTGAGGCTCTGCCCCATCGAGCGCATCCTTCGCTTCGACCTCTTGTGGCAGCGCTTCGACCGGGTCACCGCCCGAGACGCGGACGATATCTGGATCGTCTTCCACGCGCGGCAGCACGTCGTCGACGAGGCCGCGAATGTCAGCCATCGTCGGTGGTTTGCCCTCGACAGGCTCGAACGCGCCTAAGAGCGTGTCGAGTTGCTGCTGTGCGGTCCGGGCCTCCTCGTCGTCGGGATAGACGTTGGCAGCGCGCAACCCCTCGCCCAGGAACAGGCGGCCGAGACGGTGGCGCTCGAAGGCCGGATCAGATTTGCCTTCAGCAAGAGACTTCTGGAGTTTGGTCAGGCGGTTGTAATCGCTATCGCCGAGCGACAGCCGGTATTGCGTGAGGTCGAGGCCGACAAAGCTTTCCGGCCCGTGCACGGCCTGGTCGTCGAGCCTGTCGTAAAGGTCGTGATCAGTGACGACGCGGCCGCCGTTGGTGGCTGCGGCCTCCAGTCGGTCCGTTTGCTCCGGGCTCAACCCGTCGCGCAGCTCCGTCGGCATCGCCATCAGGGGCGCCGCTGGATTGGCGCCGAGCCAATCCAGCGCGCCCGTGGCCGCACGTCCCCGCGCCGCCTGCCACGCCCGGTCGGCGCGCGCCTGTTCGATCCGCGCCATCCTCGACACCTGCGCCTGTACCTCGGGTGAGGCGTCCGAAGGCGTCAGCCCGGCGGCGCGTGCCTGGTAGTCGTCGAGGTCGGGCCGCCGTGTCGGATCGTCCGGCGTGTCGGCCAGACCACCGACGATCTCCGTCACGCGACGCTCCTCGCGCGCCCGTTCGATCCTGCGCTCGACCACCGCCCGCCGCTCCGGCTGGATAACCTCGCGTGCGTGGTCGTAGAGCTTCGCCGCGCGCTCGGGATCCTGGCCGATAGCGGCCTCGACCGCGCCGGCATAGAGATCGCTCAGGCCGGTGCGCACCGCCGTATCGGTCCGGCCCGCGTCCCAGCCTTTTCGTTCGCCCTGGTAACGCAGCTCGCCCACCGTGGTGCGGCCCAGCGTGCGCAGATGGGCCGGGTCTTGCCAGGACAGCGACGCGTCCTGCCGCAGGTCGGCGAGGCGCTCGGCCACGATACGGTCATCCAGCACCGACGTCGCCTGCTCCGCGATCCGCCCGAGGTCGCCGCCGGCGCGGTCGAGACGCCGGTCGAACAGCGGTTCGAGCAGGGCCTTCTGGCGGGGCCCGATCGCCTGCGCCAGATAGCGGTCCTTCAGCGCGCCCAGAAACCGGATGGTCTCGGCGATCCCGGCCAGCGCGCCCTCGGGGTCCCGGCCCGCGAGACCCGTCACCGGATCGGTCACCAGGCCGCGCACCTCGCCCGCGAACCCGGTGTCGAGCTGGCGCGCGAACATCTCGTCGGC
>JABMNB010000590.1 GCA_013205335.1 Rhodospirillales bacterium | reverse complement strand
GCTGACTCTTAATCAGCTTGTCCCAGGTTCGAGCCCTGGTGCGCCCACCATTGCCGGAACAAGAGGCCCCGCCAGCGCGGGGCTTTTTCTTTGTGACGACGATCCTCGGCCGGGCTGGCTTGCTACAAGGGATGCCTCTGGAGCTTCACTGCCATGCGTGTCGTCTGCATCGTCCTCGCCCTTCTGCTCTCAAGTCCCGGCGCGCGCGCCCAGCCGGCGGGGCCCGGCTTCTTTGCGTTCGTGCTGCTGGGCGAGGGGAGCGACGGCCGGCCCGTGCCGATGGTGCGCAGCGTCGCCGAGGGTGCGATGTCCTGCCCGGTCCTGCGGTCCTCGGTGGGTGGCGTCTCTTCGGCGATGGCGCCGCGCCGCCGGCCGCCGGGCGGCCAGTTCGATGCGGTGCTGGTTTGCGAGGCACGCTATCCGGTGGGCGAGGCGGCCAGCGTCTTCATGGGCGACCGGCGGATAGATCTGCCGAACGTCTCGCTCGGGACGCCGCGCCGTGTCGTGCTGATCGGCGACAGCGGCTGCCGCGGGCCGGCCCTGGACAAGCCCCAGAACTGCGACGGCGATGGCTTCGCCAAAGTCTGGCCGTTCGGCGTGCTGTCCGACGAGGAGGCCGACAAGCGTCCCGACCTGATCGTGCATGTTGGCGACTACAATTATCGCGGCACCGAGCGCGGCCTCGTCCTGCCGCCGCGCCTCACCGGCTACGCGGCACCGATCAGCGTCAATGTCTACGACACCGGTGATCTCGACGACGAGGACGTGGCCAGCCTGCCGATCGGCGCGGCCTACTGGAGCCAGAACATCGAGGGCAGCCCGAACCCGGATAAATGGATCAACTGGCGCGACGATTTCTTCAGGCCTGCTGCCAAGCTCCTGGTCGCGGCACCGTGGCTGATGAGCCGCGGCAACCACGAACTCTGCAGCCGCGGCGGTCCCGGCTGGTTCTACCTGCTCGACGCCGGCTCGACGCTGCTGGGAGCGGGCCACAAGCAGGTCGAGTGCCCGCCGCAGCTGCCGCCGGACTGGCACCCCGGCGCCTGGCCCAAGCCGCCGGCGCTGCCGTTCGCCGGCCTGCCCTTCCCGACGCACACCAGTGCGCCGTTTCGTCTGAAGCTCGGCAGGCTGAACATCATCGCCGTCGATTCGGCGAACGCCGCCGACGCCGTGCTGTTCAATCTCGACACCTACCTCACGCAATATCGCGAGGTGGCGCGGATGCTGGCGGAGGACCAGACGCCGACCTGGCTGGTGACGCACCGGCCGATCTGGGCGGTTGTGAAGCGCGACAAGGGCGGGCCGATCGGCCTCACCCCTTACGGCTTCATCAACGAGACGCAGCGCGAGGCCATCAACCGCGTGTTTCGCGACGGCTGGCCGCGTCACGTCACCGCCGTCATCGCCGGCCACATGCACCGCTTCCAGGCGATCGGATTCGCCGGGCCGAATCCGCCTCATCTCGCGGTCGGCACCGGCGGCATGGAGCTGTCGCACGTCCAGCCGCCGCCTTCGCCGGAAAACCCCAAGGCGCCCGTCGCCGTCGACGGGCTCGACAGGAGCCCCGCCTATGTCGTCGGCCTGCGCGATTTCGGGGCGATGATCGTGCGGCCGGTCGAGGACGGGACCTGGACCGGCGTCCTCTACGGGACCGGGGGTGACACCCTGGCGATCTGCGATTCGCGCTGGCCGGGTCCCGGCAGCAAGCGCTCGGTCTGCGAACTCAAATAGCTACCCTGTTGGATCGGCGCCATTTCGCGCACCTTGTCATCCCGAGCGTAGCGAGGGACCTTTATTCATGGCCTTCAAGGGTCCCTCGCTGCGCTCGGGATGACAATTTTGCCTTGATCCACATCGTGCGCCATTTTTCCCGGAGAGCCCTGCGCTAAAGCTGTCGTACTTGGCCGGCAGCGACCTCCCGCTGATAGAAAAGCAGATCGAGCTCGGGCGCGGCCTTGCCGAGGCTCGTGAGGATCATGTGAGCGTGACCGCGGTGATGGGTCTGATGGTTGAACCAGTGATCCAGCGCGGGCATCAACTCCTGCACGAATTCGTCGGGAGTCGAGACACGGCGGTAGCGAATGACGCCGGCGAGCCTCGCCTCGTCGAGGCTGTCGATCCAGGCTATGATACGGCCGTCCTCGGCTTCGCGCGCGACCCGCAGGTCTTTGAAGTCAGCGTGCACGATCGCGTCGAGCCGTTCCGGCGCCTCGCCCTCGCCGGTGAACCGCTTCATCCAGATATAGTCGGTCGCCAGCAGGTGATTGAGCGTGCCGTGCATCGACTTGAAGAAAGCGCCGCGATCGGCACGGTAATCGGCATCCCCTAGTTCGGCCGCGGCGTTGTAGACCCGGCGATTGGCCCACGCATTGTAGCCGGCGAAGGTGTGGTAGTGCTTCTTCATGCCAGCATCCTGCACCGGTCCGTTCCGAGTTCAAGATTGATTGGCTCTTTCAATCAGTCGTCCGCACCGCAGCCAGGAGTACCCAGATGACGAAACGGATCGGCATCCTCACCAGCGGCGGCGATTGTGCCGGCCTCAACGCCACGATCCGCGCGGTGGCGTTGCGTGCCCATCACGGCCACGGCTGGACGACGATCGGCCTGCGCTACGGCACGCTGGGCCTGCTCGCGCGTCCCGTGGAGGCCGTGACGCTCGATCCGGATCGCCTCAGCGCGGCGCTGGCGCGCCAGGGCGGGACGTTCCTCGGGAGCACCAATCGCGGCGATCCCTTCGCCTTTCCGATGCCCGACGGCAGCCGCAAGGACCGCTCCGGAGAAATGGTCGAGGGGCTGAAGCAGGTGGGGCTCGACGGGTTGATCGGCGTCGGTGGTGACGGCAGCCTCGGCATCCTGCGCAAGCTGCTGGCGCCCTCGGGCATCCCCTTCGTGGGCATTCCCAAGACCATCGACAACGATGTCGGCCGTACCGAGCGGGCCATCGGCTACTCGACCGCCGTCGCCATCGCCACCGAGGCACTCGACCGGCTGCAGCCGACCGGTACCAGCCACGAACGTACGATGGTGCTGGAGGTGATGGGGCGCGACGCCGGCCACATCGCCGTCGCCGCAGCCATCGCGGGCGGTGCCGATGTCGTGCTCATCCCCGAAGTCCGCTGGAAGCTGGAGCGCGTCGTCGAGCATATCGCGGAGCTGCGCGCCGCGGGCCGGACGTCGGCGCTGGTCGTGGTGGCGGAGGCCGCCGGCCAGTCGGACGAGGCGGCCGATCCGTCGGCAGATGCGCCCGATCACGGCGTCGGCGACTGGCTGGCCAAACGCCTCGCCAGGGCCACCGGCGCGGAAGCGCGCGCCACCGTGCTGGGACACGTGCAGCGCGGCGCCATGCCGACCGCGGAGGACCGGCTGCTCGCCTCGGCGCTGGGCGTGCGTGC
>JABMNB010000589.1 GCA_013205335.1 Rhodospirillales bacterium | reverse complement strand
CTGGCGGATTTCGAGGGCACCATGTTGTTCGTTTCGCATGACCGCCACTTCCTGGCCGCGCTCTCGAACCGTGTCCTGGAACTGACGCAAGAGGGCGTTCACCAGTATGGCGGCGGCTACACGGAATATGTGGCACGGACAGGCAAAGAGGCACCGGGGCTTCATCCGGGGTAGTAAGGGACGACTTCCATCGCGATCCCTCGCGAGCAACTCTTCCTAGTGAGATGTGTTCGATGAATTGCAAGCGCCGGACCCCGAAGCCTGCCGCCAAGCCGAAGAAAGAACCCAAGCTCTCCCGCACCCATGCGCCTGGTGATCTGTCGCCGGTGGAGTGGCAACGCGGCTTGCGCCGGCAGTTTGGCCGCGAGCAGACGTTCGGGCTGGAGAACCTGACTGGCGAACCGTTCTTTTCCGATTTCAGGGTCAGCAACCCCGTTTCGAAATCCAGCTACCGCGTGGCCATTCGAGGTCTGGGTCCGAGCGGCAATTTCTGTTCATGCCCCGACTATTCCACCAGCGAACTGGGCACCTGCAAGCACATCGAATTCACGCTCGGCCGACTGGAGAATAAGCGTGGCGCGAAGGCTGCGTTTGCGCGCGGCTACCAGCCCGCCTTTTCCGAACTTTATCTGCGCAATGACGGCAAGCGCCGCATTCATTTCCGCGCAGGCACGGATTGCCCGCCGGAGGTGCGTGAGGCCGCGAGGGCTTTGTTCGACGCCGGCCGCGACGGCATGCTTTCCGACACCCGCTTCGCCGAGCTGGAGCCTTTCATCGCCCTGGCGTCCGGGAGCGGTCACGAGTTGCGCGCCTACGACGATACCCTCGATTTCATCGCCGGAAAACGCGATGCGGAACGGCGGGCCTCCAAGCTCGACCGGCTTTTCCCGCGGGGGGCCGCCGATACCAAATTGCAGACGCTCCTGAAGGCGCCGCTCTACGCCTATCAGGCCGAAGGCGCTTTGTTTGCGGCGCAAGTCGGCCGCACGCTGATCGGCGACGACATGGGGCTCGGCAAGACCATCCAGGCGATTGCCGCAATGGAGATCCTGGCGCAGCATTTCGGCGTCTCGCGCGTGCTCGTGGTCTGTCCGACATCACTCAAGTACCAGTGGCAGAGCGAGATCGCACGGTTCACCGGACGGGAGGGAAAGAACGCGGCGCGCGTCATCGGCGGCGGCCGGGCGCAAAGGCAGAAGGATTATGCCCTGGAAGACTTCTGCAAGATCACGAACTACGAAAAGCTCAAGTCCGATCTCGACCTGATCGCGGCCTGGGCGCCGGAACTCGTCATCGTCGACGAGGCGCAGCGGGTGAAGAACTGGAACACCATCGCGGCGCGCGCCTTGAAGCGCATCGACAGTGCCTATGCGATCGTGCTGACGGGGACGCCGCTGGAAAACAAGCTGGAGGAACTGATTTCCATCGTCCAGTTCGTCGATCAGCACCGGCTGGGGCCGACCTGGAAGCTGCTGCACGAACACCAGGTCAAGGACGATAACGGTCGCGTCACCGGATATACCGGACTGGAAAAGATCGGCCAGACCCTCGCGCCGGTCATGATTCGCCGGCGCAAGTCCGAGGTGCTGCGGCAACTGCCCAGCCGGACCGACCAGAACTTGCTGGTGCCGATGACCGAGAGCCAGTTGAAATACCACGCGGAGAATGCCGACATCGTGGCAAGGATCGTCCAGCGGTGGCAGAAGACGAAGTTCCTGTCGGACAAGGATCAGCGGCGGATGACATGCGCGCTGCAGAACATGCGCATGTCCTGCAACAGCACCTACCTGCTCGATCGGGAGACCGACCACGGCGTCAAGGCCGACGAGCTGGCGGCGCTGCTGGACGAGCTGTTCGCCGCGCCCGACGCCAAGGCGGTGGTGTTTTCCCAATGGACCCGCACCCACGAAATCGTCATCCGCCGTCTCGAAGCGCGCGGGATCGGCTATGTCAGTTTCCACGGCAGCGTACCGTCGGAGAAGCGACCGGCACTGGTCGAGCGCTTCCGGTCTGATCCCGACTGCCGCGTGTTTCTGTCCACGGATGCCGGCAGCACCGGTCTCAATCTCCAGAACGCGTCGACGATCGTGAACATGGATCTGCCGTGGAACCCCGCTGTCCTCGAACAGCGCATCGCGCGCATCCATCGCATGGGGCAAGTGCGGCGGGTGCAGGTCATCAATTTCGTCTCCAAGGGCACCATCGAGGAGGGCATGCTCTCGGTGCTGGCCTTCAAGCGCTCGCTATCGGCCGGCATTCTCGACGGCGGCAGCGGCGAGATTTCCCTCGGCGGTTCGCGCCTCACCCGTTTCATGAAGGAGGTCGAGAGCGTCACCGGGAAGATGGGAGAAGGCGAAGCCGTGACCGCGGCCGAGGAGGCGGCGAACGTCGCTTCAGCCGATGACGGCGGTGCCGCGCAGGACGTCGACGACATGGAAACGACGATCACGCGAACCGAAGTGGCCAACGCGCCGACACACGATGGCGCATCCGACCCGTGGCGGGCCTTGGCGCAGCTTGGCGCGCAGTTCGTCTCCGCTCTGTCGACCGCGGGCAAGGCCGACTCTCCGGCGCATCCGTGGATCGAACGCGATCAGCGAACAGGCGCGCAAAGCCTCAAGATACCGTTGCCTCCGCCGGAAACCGCGCGGCAGCTTGCCAATGCCTTGTCCGCGCTTGCCAGTAGCCTGCGCGGCGGTGCGTAAAACGATTTTTATCGAGGGATGGCGGAGTTTCGCATACTCGAACGCATTCCGTACGAGATGTCCGACCGGCATCGAAAGAGGCCCAATGAGCCGTCGCCTCGGTGTCTTCCATTCGGGCGATTCGCCTGACAGCCGGATTCCGCGAACGTCGTTGTTCATGCGTGTTGCTTCTGAGGACGCCAGGCAGTCATCGGTCACTTCCGCACGATCTTTGCGAGGACCTGGCGCTTCGGGCCCGAGGAAGATGCGATCGGAATCAGGACCGCGGCCTGCAGATACTCCATTCAGGAAACCCCGAGTCCACTCAAGCAGTGCGAGGCGCTCTCTTTCGCGCAATTAAAGGTCCACGAGTGATCGTACGATTGACGGTTAAAGGATCGGGCCAATAGTACGGGATGTAACGCGCCCACGCACGGAGATGGCGGCGATGCGTATTGCGGTGATCGGTTCGGGCTATGTCCGTCTGGTGTCCGGAGCCTGCTCTGCACAGTATGGCCATGCGAGGG
>JABMNB010000588.1 GCA_013205335.1 Rhodospirillales bacterium | reverse complement strand
CTCCCCGACCTCTGCTAATGCTCCGTCGCAGCCAGCCCTGTTAAGGCCGGCGCAAGGGAGGCAGAAGCAATGTCAGGCGTTCTTGAAGGCATCCGCGTACTCGATTTCGGCCGCTACATCGCCGGTCCGTTCTGCGGCACGATGCTGGCCGATCTCGGCGCCGAAGTGATCCGCGTCGAGAAGCTTGAAGGCAGCGAGGACCGCTGGGTGACGCCGGTCGTGGAGGGCGGCGAAGGCGCCATGTTCCTCCAGATGGGCCGCAACAAGCTCGGCCTCACCCTCAATCCGATGAAACCCGAAGGCCGGGAGATCGTGAAGAAGCTGGTGGCGGCCTCCGACATCGTCATCGCCAACCTGCCCTATGAAGACCTCCAGAAGATGGGCATCGACTACGAAACCATCTCCGCCATCAATCCGCGCATCATCCTGGCCACGACCTCGACCTTCGGCTCCGAAGGTCCCTACAAGACCCGCGTCGGCTTCGACACGATCGGCCAGGCGATGTCGGGCGCCATGCATCTCTCGGGCGACGGCGAGACGCCGACCCGCATGAACGCCCCGTTCGTCGATTTCGGCACCGCGCTGCTCAACACCGTCGGCGTGCTCGCCGCCCTCATGGACCGCGCCAAGAGCGGCAAGGGCCAGAAGGTCGAAACCGCGCTGCTGCGCACGGCCATCAACATCACCAACGGGCATCTGATCGAGCAGGCAATGCTCGACCTCAACCGAACCGCCACCCTCAACCGCGGCTTCACAGCGGGTCCCTCCGACACGTTCAAATGCAAGGACGGCTGGATCTACGCCATGACGATCGGCCAGCCGCTGTTCGTGCGCTGGTGCAGGCTGATGGGCGACGAGAGCCTGGCCGGCGATGTGCGCTTCAAGGACGATCTCGCCCGCGGCGACAACGGCGAGGCATTGTCAGCCATCATGCAGAAATGGTGCGACAGCCGTACCGTCGCCGACTCCCTGGCGGCGCTCGAGGCCAACCGCATTCCCGCCGGCCCGGTCTACACGCCACAGCAGACGCTCGACGACAAGCACGTTCGGGAAGCGAATTTCTTCCACTCGATGGACTATCCCGGCGCCAAGATGGGCGTGCCTGTCCTGCAGGAGCCGGTGAAGCTCTCGCGTACCCCGCTCACCATCCGGCGCCGCGCGCCGACGCTGGGCGAGCATACGGACCAGATTTTGCAGGAACTTGGCTACGACCCGGCCGCCATTGCCCAATTGAAGGCCGATCGGGTCGTCTAAGGGACTGATCTGGCGGCTTCTCAGGGCGTATATGAGGGAACAGGAGCGAACAAATGATGCGTCGTCTGATCCTCGCGCTGATAACAATGGGTTGCTGCGCCACGGCGGGGGCGCTGGCTGCTCAGGACCTGCCTTACGGGCCCAGCCATGTTTTCGCCGCTTTTCGCAACGGCGAACGGATTGGAACCCACACGCTGACGTTCCAGCAAAGCGGCGACAAGCAAATCGTGACGACCTCCATCGACTTGGCGGTGAAGGCGCTCGGCTTGACCATGTACCGCTACATGCATCGCGGCCAGGAAGTCTGGAGCGGCAACACGTTCGAATCGATCTCGACCAAGACCGACGACAACGGCACAAAATATGGGCTGAAGGCCAAGCAGGAAGCCGGTGGCATTTCGGTCGTCCGCGACGGCGACGGCGCCCCGAAAATGTCTGCGAACGACGTCGGTTTCCAGCAGGGCAGCACCAAGCAGGAGACTCTGCCCGCAAGCACGGTTCCGTCGACGCACTGGAACCTGAACCAGGTCAAGCAGTCGGCGATGCTCAACAGCCAGAACGGTGCTCTCTCCAAGGTCCAGATCACGTCCAAGGGGCGGGAAACGATCAAGACGGCCAACGGCACGCTGCAGGCGACCCGCTACTCGTATTCCGGCGACGTCCTCATGGACCAGTGGTTCGACGATCGCGGTCGCTGGGTTAAGTCGTCTTTCAAGGCTTCCGACGGGTCGACGATCGAGTACATACTGCAGGAATGAGCCCTGCCGATCGTTTCGCGCGCCTGCCCGACCTCCTCGCTGCCGACACCGATCTGTTGCGACGCGGCCACTGGCTGAACGTCGAGTGCCGCATCGACATCGGCACCGAGCCATTTCATCTGAGGCTGACGGAGGGCGCCATCTCCGCGTTCGACCGCGGTCCGAAACTCATGCGGTCGACCGTCTTCACCGTGCGCGGCACCGAAGAGGCATGGCAACGCTATTGGCAGAAGATGCCAGCCCCCGGCTGGCACGACCTGTTCGCTCTCACCAAACGGGGCGCCGCCTCGCTCGAAGGCGATCTGCGGCCGTTGCTGCAGAACCTTCAGTACTTCAAGGACCTGCTCGCCCTGCCGCGCCGGCTGCCGGAGGAGTTCTGACATGGCCCCGGTATTCGACCCCATGATCGGCCGCTACGTGCGGCTCGACATCGACGGGACACCCCATCGCCTCTATTTCGAGGAAGCCGGACAGGGCATTCCCCTCGTCTGCCTGCACACGGCCGGCGCCGACAACCGGCAGTTCCGCCATCTCCTCGCCGATCCCGAGATCACGCGCCGCTTCCGCGTGATCGCCTTCGACATGCCCTGGCACGGCAAGTCAACGCCACCGGATGGCTGGGAGAAGACCGAGTACCGGCTGACCACCGCTTCCTACACCGCCGCCATCCGCGCCTTCTGCCAGGCCCTGGAACTCGACCGGCCCGTGGTGATGGGCTGCTCCATCGGCGGCCGCATCGTGCTCAATCTCGCGATCGCCCACGCCGCCGAGTTTCGCGCGTTGGTGGCGCTCGAGGCCGCGGACTTCCAGCAACCCTGGTACGACACGGCGTGGCTGCATCGTCCCGACGTCCATGGCGGCGAAGTCTGCGCCGCCCTGATCTCGGGCCTGATCGCGCCGCAGAGTCCTCCCGTCAGCCGCCACGAGACGCTGTGGATGTACATGCAGGGCGGCCCCGGCATCTTCAAAGGCGATCTCTATTTCTATCGCGTCGACGGCGACCTGCGCGAGAAGGTGAAGTCGATCGACACCACGGTCTGTCCGCTCTACCTGCTGACCGGCGAGTACGACTTCTCCTGCACCGCCGAGGACACGCTGCGGACAGCGGCGCAAATCCCCGGCGCGGAGGTACAGGTCATGAAGGAACTCGGCCACTTCCCGATGAGCGAGAACCCAACCAAGTTCCGCGAGTACATCCTGCCGGTGCTGACGAAGATCGCCTCAATTTCGTCGTCCTGAGCGCTGCGAAGGACCTAACGGAACGACCAGAGCACTACGTTGCTGGCGCGAGATCCTTCGCTTCGCTTTGGATGACAGATGGGGTCTAGGATCTGCTGTCGACCGCAAGTCTCACCGCGAGACCGGCGAAGACGGCGCCGAGGAAACACTGCGGCAGGCGGCGGAAGCGGCCGGTGCCGGCGAATGCACGGCCGAGGCGGCTCGCGCCCAGGATGACCGAGCCATTGACCACCAGCCCGACCGCATTGAGCACGGTCGCGAGGACGAGGATCTGCAGCGCCACGGAGCCCGCTTCCGGCTGAACGAACTGGGGGAACAGAGCCAGCACGAACAGCGCCATCTTCGGATTCAACAGATTGGTGAGCAGCCCTTGCCGGAACATCGTGCCGATCGCGTACCGCGCCCCACCGGCTTCGGGTGCGATCGTCGCGGCGCCGGACCTGACCGTCTTCCAGGCAAGGTAGAGCAGATAAATGGCACCTGCGTAGCGCACGGCGTCATATGCGTGCGGCACGAGCAGGAAGAGCTGCGACAGGCCGAACGCCGCTGCCAGCGCATGGCAGTAGGTGCCGGCCTGGATGCCGGCGAGGGTCGCGAAGCCCGCCGCCCTGCCCAGGCTCGCGCTTCGCGAGGCGATCAGCAGCATGTCGGGACCCGGCGTCATCGTGAGCGCGAGAGCCGCCACGCCGAACACGGCGAGGGTCGAAAGGTCGACCATCAGAGGATCTGGAACACCTCGTAGACCGGCCCGGCGGCCTCGCGCCGGCCCGTCGAGACGCAGACGATGCGGTTGAGGAAGCGATACTTGTCAGACGCCGTCTCGAACCACGGCGTGGCGCGGAAGTAATACTGGCTGGGATCGACCTTCACGCCCATGTTGAGCTGCTCCATCACCCAGGCTGGACCATGCCGCATGCCGCGGTAGCTCATGTAGACGAGGTGCCCGTCGTCGGTCTTGAGCGTCAGCCGTACATCGAGCTGCAGGATGCCGTCGCGCCGCAGCAACAGCCAGTCGCCGGCCGGTGCGGGCAGGACGGTGCCACGCAACTCGTCCCCCTCGAACGTGCCGCCGGTGACCGTGGCGATGCGGCGACGGCCGTAGGGCGTCTCGCCGACATCGGTGACATCCGGATCGACCTGAAGGGTCAGAGTAAAGAGATGGGTGGAACGGAGCGTCGGTGCGGTCATGCTTATCCTCGAATCCTGGCCTTCAGATCTTGGCAGTACGGCCTTCCCAGTAGGGAGCCCGAATCTCGCGTTTCATGATCTTGCCGATGGTGCTGCGCGGAAGCGAGTCGCGGAATTCGACGGCGACGAGGCGCTGCGTCTTGCTGAGCTCACCATTCGCCCATTCGCGCACCGCCTCCTCGCTCGTTCGCGCACCGTCGCGGCGCACGCACAGCGCCATCGGCGATTCGCCCCACTGCTCGCTCGGCACGCCAATCACTGCGGCGTCGATCACATCTGGATGCTTCAGCAGGAGGACCTCGATGTCGGCAGCATACACATTGAAGCCGCCCGAGATGATCATGTCCTTCTTGCGATCGAGCAGGATCAGGAACCCGTCCTCGTCGAGCTTGCCCATGTCGCCCGACTTGAAGAACAGCCGGCCGTCGGCATCGTACCAGAACAGCTCGCGCGTCTTGTCGTCCTGCTTGTAGTAGCCCTTCATCATCATCTCGGCACGACCGGCGATCTCGCCGACCTCACCCTGCGGCAGTTCCTTGCCCTGCTCGTCGAGGATCTTGAGTTCGACGCCGAAGCCCGCCTTGCCGACCGTATGGAGCTTGTCCGGATGCAGGTTGGCTTCGAGCAAGCAGCTCCCGCCGCCTTCGGTCAGGCCGTAGATCTCGATCAGCCGGCCGGGCCAGCGCTTCAGACAATCGGCCTTCACCTGAGCGCGCAGCGGTGCACTGGTCGACAGCTTGGCCTTGAAGGAACCGAGGTCGTACTTGTCGAAATCGGGATGGGCCAGAATGCGCTGGTACTGCACCGGCACCAGCATGGCATGCGTGGCCCTCTCGGCCTGCGCCAGTTCGAGAAACTTCACCACGTCGGACTTGCGCATCAGGATCGACGTGCCGCCCACACCGACAGTCGCCAGCAGCGCGACCAGAGTGGTGTTGGAGTAAAGCGGCGTCGAGACCAGCGAGATTGTGTCCGGACCATAGTCGAAGGCCGGGAACCGTACGGGAAGCTGGCTGCGCAGCGCGTGCGAGTGGAGGATGCCTTTGGGCAGTCCGGTCGTGCCGGAACTGTAAATGATGTTGAAGTCGTCCAGCGGCTCGATCATGGCCTCGAAGGGCGCGTCGTTCGCCGGCGCCAGCCAGGATTCGAAATCCTGCCAGCCCGGCCGCGTGAAGTCGTAGGCAATGCGGCCACCGGGAACCAGCTTGCCGAGCTGGTCCTCGTAAGGCTCGACCAGGGTGCGATACTGGTCGGACAGGAACAGGACCCTGGCATCGCAATCGTCGAGCATCTTCTCGAGTGCGTCCGCCGCGGCCATGGTCGAGAGCGGCACGACGCAGACCCCGGCCCGCAGGCCCCCCATGAAGGTCTCGAGATATTCGATCGAGTTGGCGGCGAGGATGGCGATCTTGTCGCCGCGTCCCAGTCCCATTTGCGAAAGAAGCCAGGCGACCTTGTTGACGCGACTGTCGAACGCTCTCCAGCTTCGCACGATGCCGTCGCACTTCACCGCCGGTTTGTCGGGGTGAGTCCGCCCATGCCGCGCGATGAGCGCCGGGATCGACGTGAAATCCGGAATATCGTCGACGACCGGCTGTGGCACGATGGGCTGCCCCGTCAGCTGGTCGGGACACATGGCTGCGACCTACTTCTTCGGCTCGACTGTCTCCACCGGCCCGCCGGCCTTCTTCCAGGCGCCGAACCCGCCCTCGAAATGAGCGACCGGCGTCAGGCCCATGTCCTGCGCCGTCCTGGTCGACAGCGCCGAGCGCCAGGCGCCGGCGCAGAAGAAAACGAACTTGTTGCCGGTCTGGAAATAGTCCTTGGCGTAGGGGCTCTTGGGATCGATCCACATTTCGAGCATGCCGCGGGTCACGTTGATGGCCCCCGGGATCGTACCGTCGCGCCACAACTCGCGCACATCGCGGATGTCGATGAAAGTGACGCCCGGCTGCCCGTGGATTTTCATCGCTTCGGCGAGCGGCAGCGTCTCGATCTGGCTGTTGGCCTCGTCGACCATCTGCTGGACCGTCTTCTTGATCTCGAGCGGCATCGAACCCTCCCTACGCGCTTGCTTCAAGCAGTACCATTTTGGCCGCAGCGCGCAACCGACGGCCAACCCGCCGCGTCAAAATCGCGACGGCTATTTTCTCTTGGCCTGGGGAATGGCCTTCATTTCCTCGAGCCATACGTCGGGACTGCCGTCCGATGGCGCCCGCCAGTCGCCGCGCGGCGAGAGCGAGCCGCCGGACGAGATCTTGGGTCCGTTGGGCAGCGCCGAACGCTTGAACTGGTTGGTGAAGAAGCGGCGCAGGAACAGGGCAAGCCAGCTGCGGATCTCTTCCAGAGTATAGGCCCGCCGCGTTCCATCAGGCAGGTTGGCCGGCCACGCGCCCTTCTCGATGTCGTGCCAGGCGTTCCACGCGAGGAAGGCGATCTTCGACGGCCGGTAGCCGAGCCGTGTCAGGTAGTAGAGGTTGAAGTCCTGCAGAGCATAGGGACCGACGAAGCTCTCGGTTGCCTGCACCACGCCCTTCTCGCCCGCTGGGATGAGCTCGGGCGAGATTTCGGTGTTGAGGATGTCGTGCAGGATGGCGGCGGTATCCTTGCTGACGTCGCCGGAGGCGGCGACGAAACGGATCAGGTGCTGGATCAGCGTCTTGGAGACCGAGCCGTTGGGATTGTAGTGGGACATGTGATCACCCACGCCGTAGGTGCACCAGCCCAGCCCAAGCTCGGAAAGATCTCCCGTTCCCACGACCAGGCCGCGCTGCTGGTTGGCCAGCCGGAACAAATAATCGGTGCGCAGCCCGGCCTGCACGTTCTCGAAGGTCACGTCGTAGACCTTCTTTCCCTTGGCAAAAGGATGGCCGATGTCGGCCAGCATCTGGGTCGCCGCCGGCTTGATGTCGATCTCTGCCGCCGTGACGCCCAGCGCCTTCATCAACAGCCAGGCATTCTTATGGGTTTTGTCGGAGGTCCCGAAGCCCGGCATCGTGTAGGCGAAGACGTTCTTGCGGCTGAGGCCCAGCTGGTCCATCGCCCGGCAGGTGACGATCAGGGCATGCGTCGAATCGAGGCCGCCCGAAACGCCGATGACGGCGTTGTCCGTGCGGCTCGACTGCAGTCGCTGCGCCAGCCCCTGCACCTGGATGTTGTAGGCCTCGTAGCAATTGTCGCGAAGCTTGGCGGGATCCGACGGCACATAGGGGAAACGCTCGACGGCGCGGTTCAGCGCAACACGGTTCTTCGGCGGATCGAACATGAACCCGACGGGCCGGAAGCGCTCGACGCGTTCCTTCTCCTGCAGCGCGCAATCGGCAAAGCCGTTGTAGCGCAGGCGCTCCTGGCGAATGCGGCCGAGGTCTATGTCGGCCTGGATCAGGGACGAGTCCTTCTCGAAGCGCGGTGATTCCACGAGCTGATCGCCCAGTTCGTAGATTGCGGCATGGCCGTCCCAGGCGAGATCGGTGGTGGATTCGCCCGGCCCCGACGCCGAATAGGCGTAAGCCGCGACCGCCCGCATCGACTGGCTGCCGCACAGCAGTCGCCGCGCCTCGGCCTTGCCGATCGTGATGTTGCTGGCCGACAGGTTCACCAGAAGCTCGGCACCGGCGAGGGCCGCGTGGCTCGACGGCGGGATCGGCACCCAGACGTCCTCGCAGATCTCGACATGGAAGGTGAGATCGATGCCGGTTGCCTTGAACAGCAGGTCGGTGCCGAACGGCACGGTCTGTCCCGCCAGCTCGATCTCATGACGGATCACGTTGGCGCCGGAGATGAAATGTCGCTTCTCGTAGAATTCGCGATAGTTCGGCAGATAGGTCTTGGGCACCACGCCCAGCACCTTGCCGCGATGGACGACGACGGCCGTGTTGTAGAGCCTGTTCGACACCCTGAGCGGCGCCCCGACGATCAAAACCGGGAAGAGCTTGCGCGACGCGTCGACGACCTTGGCGATCGACCGCTCGACTTCGTCGAGCAACGCGTCCTGCAGCAGCAGGTCCTCGATGGCATAGGAAGACAGACCCAGTTCGGGAAAGACCATGACTGCCGCCCGAGCCTTGTCGCCCTGGGCCGCGAGTTTCAGCGTCTCGGCCAGATTGTAGGCCGCATCTGCCACGCGGGTGCGCGGCACGCAGCAGGCCACGCGGACGAATTCATGGGAGTAGAGCGAATAAAAATCGGACATCGGGACTCCAGTCATCCTCTACTGGTCCCGCGACGCTCGTTTCTCAAGGGCCGGTGGGGTTGGGCGATGGTGGGCGCGACAGGGATCGAACCTGTGGCCACTGCCATGTCAAGACAGTGCTCTACCGCTGAGCTACGCGCCCATCGCCTGTTGCCACTGGGTGCAAAACCACCCTGCAACGCGGAAGCCCGGTCGTCTACATCGCGGCCAGCGGATTGGCAAGAGCGCGACGCGTGACGCGCACCGTCGCACCGGCTATGACCATAGAATGGATTTTCTCCCGATCCTGCCCGATCATGAGGCCCTGGATTGCCGCCTGCCGGCGCACCAGACGGTCCCGGTGGTCGTCGCCTCGCCGCACAGCGGCTCGGTCTATCCTGCTTCCTTCCTTGAGCAGGCGGCGGTTTCGCTCTCCGCGCTCCGCCGGGCGGAAGACGCCTTCGTTGACGAGTTGTTTGCCGCCGCTCCGTCGCTCGGCATGCCTTTCCTGGCCGCCCGCTTTCCCCGCTCCTACGTCGACGCCAACCGCGAGCCGTACGAACTCGATCCCGGCATGTTCGACGGGCCTCTGCCGCGGCCGCTGAACCACCGGACCACGCGGGTCGCCGCCGGCCTCGGGATGATCCCCCGGGTCGCCGCCAGCGGCGAGGCGATCTATCGCGGCCGCGTTCCCTCCGAGACGATCGAGCACCGGCTCGAGACCTGCTGGCGGCCCTATCACCAGACCCTGTCCCTGCTGGTGGAGAATACCTACAGCAGCTTCGGCGGCGCCCTGCTGATCGATGCCCATTCCATGCCTTCCTCGGCCTCCAGCCTCAACGCCCGCGACCGCGATCAGCGGGTCGACATCGTTCTGGGCGACAATCACGGCGAAGCCTGCATGCCCGAACTCGTCGCCTGCGCCGAGCACTGGTTTCGCGCACGAGGCCTGCGTGTGCAGCGCAACCAGCCTTACGCCGGTGGCTTCACCACGCAGCGCTACGGGCGGCCCGCCCTGGCCCGCCATACCCTTCAGATCGAGATCAACCGGGCGCTCTACATGGATGAGGCGCGGCACGAGAGACTTCCGGTCGCCGGCGTCTTTGCCAGACTGATCACCGGTTTGCTGGAGGAAATGGGCCAGCAGGCGCGGGAAACCCTGCAATTCCGCCCCTTGGCGGCTGAATAGGCCATCGGAAAGATCAGATGCCGACCTTCCCGATCGAACAGACCGGGCAAAAAAAGGGGCCGCGACAAGCGCGGCCCGAGTTTAGGGAGGAAACGCCCAAGACGGGCATACAGCAAACAATGCGGCTACCGAGGTAGCGTTTGCTGCCCCCAAAGAATGGTGCACCTGCGAAGAGAATGCAAGAGCGAAAAAGAGCCCTGAATTCACATATTTAGCGTGCGTTGATGTCCAATGGCGGGTGTGTTGTTTTTGCAACGCACAATAATAGTGCGACGCAGCTTTGCACCAGACGCATTGCTTCAGCAAACGCGCGAGGTGTGTGATTTTTGTAAGGTGTTCAAATACTTAAGCCGAAGATGGAGGGGTTGTTGGCCAGGAAATTCGTAGTCGCAATGATGATGCACGAGACCAATACGTTCTCGCCACTGCCCACCCCGATCGAATCCTTCGCCCGGGCAGGCGCCCTGAGCGGTCCAATCGCCATCAAAGAGGCCGAAGGCACCAACACCTCTCTCGGCGGCTTCATCGAGGTGGCGCGCAAGGCTGGCGCCGAATTCATCGTTCCGATGGCTGCCTCCGCCCACCCGTCCGGCCTGGTCACCAAGGCAGCCTATGAGCAGATGACGGCCGCCATCGTGGACGAGGTCAAGAAGGGCTGCGACGCCGTCCTCCTCGCCCTGCACGGCGCCATGGTCGCCGAGCACTACGACGACGGCGAAGGCGAGCTGCTCAACCGCCTCCGCAAGATCGCGCCCGACGTGCCGATCGCCGTGGCGCTCGACTTCCATACCCAGATGACTGACGCCATGGTCAACGGCGCCACGATCCTGACCGGCTACCGGACTTACCCGCACATCGACATGGCCGACACGGCACGCCGCGCCGGCCGCACGCTGATGAGGACCCTCGCAGGCGAGATCGAACCCAAGATGGTCTGGGGCAATCGCCCGATCATGAGCAGTTCGCTCGTCCACACGCCGTCGCGCGAGCCGATGAAGACCCTGATGGGCATGGCCAATCAGGCCGAGGACACGGGCCAGGTGCTGAATGCCTCGGTCTTCGGCGGCTTCCCGCAGGCCGACATCCCCCATCTCGCCCTTTCCTCGGTCATCGTCTGCGACAAGCGCACGGCCGAGGGCGAGATCCTGCTCAACCGCACCCTCGATACGGCGTGGGAGAAGCGCGAAGGGTTCCTCTTCCATCCCGAGCCGCTGTCGGTCCAGGTGGCGCGCGCCAAGTCCTATGACGGCGGGCCGGTCGTCATGGCCGACCACGGCGACAATACCGCCTCCGGCGGCACCCAGGATGTGATGAGCGTCATCGAAGAGGCGATGAAGCAGGAGCTCGAAGATGCCTGCGCAGGCCCGATCTGCGATCCGGCCTGCGTCGAGCAGATGATCAAGGCGGGTGTCGGCGCCGAAGTGACGCTCGAACTCGGCGGCAAGATCGACATGCCGGCCATGGGCCTCAAGGGCAAGCCGCTCAAGATCACCGGCAAGGTCAAGGCGATCACCGACGGCCAGTTCACCGTCACCGGCCCGATGGCCACCGGCACGACCGTCCGCATGGGCCGCACCGCCGTGCTCGACACCGGCAAGATGCAGATCGTCGTCTCGGAAAAGCGCGCCGAGCCCTACGATCTCGGCGTCTTCACTCATTGTGGCATCGACCCCCGGCGCAAGAAGTACGTGCTCATCAAGTCGCGCCAGCATTTCCGTGCGGGTTTCGAGCCCATCGCCAAGCATATCGTGATGTGCGACGGCGACGGCTGCACGGCGTCAGATCTCAAGCTGTTCAAGTACGAACGGGTCAAGCGGCCGCTCTATCCGTTCGACCTCGACATGCGGCTCGGCAGTAACGAAGCCTAGGAGTTTTCAGATGGCCACTTACGACATCGTCATCCGCAACGGACTGGTCGCGGATGGTACGGGCAAGAAGCTGTTCGCCGCCGACGTGGCGGTGAAGGGCGATCGCATCGCAGCCGTCGAAGCGCCGGGCACGCTCCGGGGCGACAACGAGATCGACGCCTCGGGCCGGGTCGTGGCGCCGGGCTTCATCGACGTTCACACGCACGACGACACCGCCCTGATCGATAATCCGACCATGGCGATGAAGGCCAGCCAGGGCGTCACGACGGTGGTCTGCGGCAATTGCGGCGTCTCGGCCGCGCCTTACATCCGGCCCGACGTCGGCCACTGGATGTCGCTGATCATCAAGAAGAAGGAGAACCTCTCCCGCGACTTCGCCGACTTCGCCGGCAAGGTCGACGCCGCCAAGCCCGCCATCAACGGCGCCTTCCTGATCGGCCACGGCACCCTGCGCATCAACTCGATGGGCGACGATCTCAACCGCGTCGCCACCGCCCCCGAGATCAAGCAGATGCGCGAGCTGCTCGACCAGAGCCTCGAACAGGGCGCCATCGGCATGTCGAGCGGCCTGTTCTACGCGGTGTCCAGCCATGCCTCGACCGACGAAGTGGCCGAAGTGGCGGCGCCTCTCGGCAAGTGGGGCGGCGTCTATACCGCCCACATGCGCGACGAGGGTGATCACATCCTGAAGGCGATGGACGAAACCTTCGAGATCGGCCGCCGCGTCGGCGCCGAAGTCATCGTCTCGCATCACAAATGCTCCGGCCGCTCCAACTTCGGCCGCATGAAGGAAACGCTGCCGCACTTCAACGAGGCGATGAAGAAGCAGCAGATCGCCTTCGACGTCTATCCCTACGTCGCGGGCTCGACGATCCTGCGCAGCGACATGCTCGAGCGCGCCGACAAGGTTCTGATCACCTGGTCCGACAAGGTCGAGGGCATGAGCGGCCGCGATCTCAAGGACATCGCCGAGGAGATGGGCTGCTCGATGAAGGAAGCCGCCGACCGTATCCAGCCCGCCGGCGCCATCTACTTCATGATGGACGAGAAGGACGTGCAGGCCGCCATGGCCCATCCCGGCGCCATGATCGGCTCGGACGGCATCCCGTTCGACGCCCATCCGCATCCGCGCCTGTGGGGCACGTTCCCGCGGGTGCTCGGCCACTACTCACGCGATCTCAAGCTCTTCCCGCTGGAAGACGCGGTGCGCCGCATGACGTCGTATTCGGCGCAGCGCTTCCATCTAGCCAAGCGCGGCGAGGTGAAGCCTGGTTTCTATGCCGACCTCTGCATCTTCGATCCGGCAACGGTGATCGACACGGCCACGTTCGAGAAGCCGATCTCCCCGGCCAAGGGTATCGACACGGTCATCTGCAACGGCGCGTTCGCGTGGCGCGACGGCAAGCCCGGCGGCGGCCGGGCCGGACGCGCCCTCAACCGCCAGGCCATGCAGGCGGAGCACAAGGCGTAAGCCTTGTCCGAAGTCCTGAGTGCAGCGAAGGACCTGCTACAAAAAAAATCCCTCGACTGCACTCGGGATGACACCGAGGTTGTCGCCGGCAGAAGACGATGTCAGTCGGAGCCTTCGTCGCGGCGGGTGCGCTCCATGCGCTCATGGCGCTCCTGCGCCTCGACCGAGAGGGTCGCGATTGGCCGTGCCTCGAGACGCTTCAGCGAGATCGGCTCACCTGTCTCCTCGCAATATCCGTAGGTGCCTTCCTCGATCGATTTCATCGCCTGGTCGATCTTCGAGATCAGCTTGCGGAAACGATCCCGGGTCCGCAATTCGAGAGAGCGGTCGGTCTCGGCGGTTGCGCGATCGGCGAGATCGGGTTGCGCGAGGCTTTCTTCCTGCATGTTCTGCAGCGTCTGATTGGATTCATCGATCAGCTCGCCCTTCCACTTCAGCAACTTCTGCCGGAAGTACTCCTGCTGCATCGGATTCATGAAAGCTTCACGTTCTGTCGGCCGATAATTCTGCGGCAACGTAATCGACATCGTCGGCAACTCCACTCGAAGCCACGACAGTCCACCAGGGAAGGTGGACCCCTTTCGAAGCGCGCGGAGTATAGGGATGGCCCCTTCCGGAGCAACAACGTTTCGGGCCCGCACGTCGATTCAGCCGTGCAGCGCAACAATTACAGCGGCTGTAATAATCCTCAATATTCGAGGCTTTTTGGCCCGTGCGTCAGCAGATTTGTTGCAATGCAGCAAATGCCTCTAAAGCAAGCAGCCGCGCGAAGCTCGACGCCAGATCGAAGGCAGGATCGACCGAAAACGCAGCCTCGGCCCCTTCCTCCAAGCTGGCGCCACCGTCCAGCGCCCTCACGAAGGCCGCTTCCGACAAGCTCAAGCTCACAAAGGTCGCCTCCTCGGGTCGACGCAGGACGATCACCGCCGCAGGCCCCTCCTCCAACGAAACGGCTCCAACCGTCGCACCGGGCCGAGACGCCTGCCAGATCCGGTCGACAGGATAGGGCGACCAGACGAGCGTCGAACCGGCAGCCAAAGCCAGCTTCTGCCCGAGCAGCCGCTCAGCCGGGAGGCCGGTGAGGTCAGGCGCGGTCAGTCTTCCCTCCAGGGGCGCATGGAAAGCCATGTTCAGGGCCCAGTCGAGCCGAGCCATGTCGGCGAGGTACGGCAGAGAGGTGGCAGGCCCGTACCCGCCTACGAAGGCCGGGAAGCCCGCGCCGTACTCGGCCATCACCGGTTGCCGTGGCAGATCCTGCACGACGAAGGTCCTGGCCATGGCCCGAAAGAACTGGTCACCGACGATTGCCTGGACGGTCGAGAACGTGGCCCCGAGGGCTGTTGCCAGACTCTCCGCCACGTGATGGCGATGGATACGGAGGCGAGCCGATGCGGCGATCGTGTCGGCGACCACGGCATCGGCGAGGTCGGGCCGATCCTCGCCCTTCAGATATGCCGAGAAAGCCGCCTGAAGATCACGCAGCCCGGGCATCGGCTTCCGCATCCACCTTGAGCGCTCGTGCCGCCCGTGCCGCCTCATCGAGAAGGATGTCGAGGGCCGGGAGATCGGTGTCCCACTCGACCAACGTCGGCCGCGGCCCGTAGCGGCGCACGATCTCGTCGAAAAAAGCCCATACGCCTTGGCTGACCCGGCTGCCGTGATCGTCGATCAGGATCGGCTCGCCATCAGCGTCGTTCACGGCATGACCTGCCAAGTGATATTCGCCGATCGCCGATGCCGGCAGCCCGTCGAGCCAGGCCACGGCATCGAGCCGCAGATTGTGCGCCGTGACCACAATGTTGTTGGCGTCCAGCAGCAGCCCGCAGCCGCTGCGGCACACAAGTTCGCTCAGGAATTCAGGCTCGGACAGGGTCGAGTGCGCGTACGACAGGTAGCAGGAGGGGTTCTCGATCAAGACCTGCCGACCGAGCCGTCGCTGCAACCGGTCGACATTGCGCACGACGACCTCGAGGGCTTCCTCGGTATAGGGTAACGGCAGCAGATCGTTGAAGTAGCGGCCGCCCGCGATGCTCCAGGAGAGGTGGTCCGACACGAGCGCCGGCTGGAGCCGCTCGATCAGCGCAGCGACGCGACCCAGATGCGCTTCGTCCGGGCCGTCGATCGAGCCAAGCGACAGACCGACCGCGTGAACGGAAAATTCATAGTCCCGCCGCAGCCGCTCGACGGTCAGCACCGCTGGAGACCTCGCCAGATAGTTCTCGGCATGAATCTCGAGAAAGCCGGTTGCCGGCGTGTCGCGCGCGATCTCCGCCAGATGCGGTGAGCGCAGCCCGATGCCGGCGACCGGTCGCATGCTCAGCTGGCGGTCAGCTTGCCGCCGATGATCTTGTCGCACGCGCCCTTCGGAACCGAGATCCAGGCGTCGGGCTGCGCGTCCGTCTTCGACGTACCGGCGCACGACGATTTCGCCGTCTGGCAATCGTTCTTGCCGGCCTTTGCGATGCCGTAGCACTTTTCCATGTTGCCCTGGGCCTGGGCAGCGGCCGGCAGCACGAGCGCGGCGGCGAGGGCCGAGGCGATGGCGAAACGGGTCGTGTTCATAGGGTCCTCCTTAAAGTGACGACGTTCATTCTATACTCCAGATTAAGGCCGCAGGACGTCAGGCACCGAGATCGTAGCCATGGATGGGAGTAACGAAAACTTGTTCGACAGGCCCGGCAATGGGCTCTTCAGCCCCGGCGACTTCGTGCGCCACCCTGGCCGGCCCGACTGGGGCCTCGGCCAGATCCAGTCGATGATTGGCCACCGCATCACGGTCAATTTCGAAAACGCCGGCAAGATCGTCATCGACGGGAACGTGATCGAACTCGCTCCAGACGACGCATCGCCACGCTGAGTTCGACCGGCGTATTGACGTTCAGGAACGGCGCCGCGTTGCCCGGCCAGACGAGTTCCTCGAAGGAATAGCGCTGGGCGAAAGTCTCCACCCGCCTCATGCCTTCCTCGAGGATGGCGCGGCGAAGATCGGCGGCAAGCTTCACCGACCAGATGGCGAGCGTATGCTCGCGCCTCTTGCCATGACGCACCATCAGGACGTCGGGCTCAGGCACGTGCATCAGCCCGCACAGACGGACGGTCAGATCGAGCGGGAGGAACGGCACATCGGCTGGGGCCGTCAGGATCCAGCCGGAATGGGGATGATGCCGGCGGGCCCATTCCATGCCGGCCAGGATTCCGGCCAGGGGGCCGAGCCGCCGGCCCTCGCCCTTCGCCGCCTGCTGGACGTCCGGTGGATCGGCGATCACCGGCACTCCCAGCGTGCGGAATTCCGGCGCCGGATCGTTGGCCACGACCACCAGGTCCATGACCTGCGGTCGCAGCCGCTCCACGACATGCGCCACCATGGGCCTGCCCGCGAGCAGGCGCAGAGGCTTCAGGGCGCCCGGCCCCATGCGCCGCCCCTCGCCGCCGGCAAGCACGACTCCGACCACGGCGCCGCTGCGCACGGGTCCCAAATTTTGCAACGCTTTCATCGCCATGATGGCACTATGCGAGGACGACGAAAGCAAGCAAGGGGAAGAAACACATGGCATTGAGCATCGCCAGGGTCGCCAAATGGCTGCACCAGGTCGACAAGTCGCGCGCCGTCGTAGGCTGGTGGCCGGCGCAGTTCGCGACCGACGACGAGCGCGTCGCCTACAAGGTCCAGGACGCTTTCCTGAAGAAGCAGGTCGTCAAGCAGGGTCCGCTCGTCGGCTACAAGATCGCCCTGACGTCGCCGCAGATCCTGGCGCAGACCGGGCTCAAGGGCCCCGCCTACGGACCAATCCGTAAGAAGCGCGTCTTCGAGCATAAGGCCTCCGTCCGCGCCGACCGCTGGACACGGCTGGGTGTCGAACTCGAGATCATCCTGACGGTGAATGCGGATGTGCCGGCGCCGAAAGGCAAGCCCTACGACAAGGACTCGATCGCTCAATATGTCGGCGAGGCGCGGGCGGGTTTCGAACTGATCGAGGATCGCGGCGCTGACTACAGCCGCCTCGCCGTCAATCCTCTCATCATGGACGCCGGCTGGAACGGCGGATCCCTGCTGGCCCGGCCGAACAAGGGCTGGGCAAAGCTCGATCTCGGCAACCTGAACGGCTCGATCTCCTTCGACGGCAAGGTCGTGCGCGAAGGCCATTCGGGCGACGTGCTGGGCCATTGCTACAATTCGCTGGCCTGGCTTGCGAACAAACTCGGCGAACACGGCAAGCGCCTGAAGAAGGGCATGATCGTCTCGTCGGGCAGCATGGTCGCCTGCCAGTTCGTACCGCCGGGCAGCACCGCCACCGGCCGCATCGACGGCTTGGGCGAGGTGACGCTGAAGTACGAGCTGCCGCGCTGAAAAATCCCGACGCCTGTGCGTCGGGAAAAGACCGTCGCGCCGGTCAAGACTTTGATCTGGCCGGTCTTGCATTTCCCTTTTCCCGACACCCGAGTGTTCGGAACCAGGGACGTGCGAGAATAGGGGGGGATGTGTCGGAAGAATCGCCGGGTAAGCTCGCGGAAGGCTTACGGGGGTAGAGGAGCCATGGCCAACACTCCCGGCGCGGACGGCCGGATCAGCCGGATCAGCCGGACCGTGAGGCCGCGCCGCAAGAAATCCGGGATCGACGATCCGGCTGACAACCCAACGCTGCAGGTGACCGTCAGAGATCTCGATGGCCGTTCCGCCGAGCAGCGGGGGGGGGGGGGGGGGGGGGGGGGGGGGGGGGGGGGGGGG
>JABMNB010000066.1 GCA_013205335.1 Rhodospirillales bacterium | reverse complement strand
CGTGGTCATCGGACTGATCGGACTCGACCAGATCAACGCCATGCCGCGGCTCACCTTCGATCGGCTGGAACTGGTCGACGGGATCGGCCTCATCCCGGTGGTGATGGGCCTGTTCGGCGTCGCCGAGATCCTGACGAACATCGAGCAGCAGATCCGCCGCGACATCGTCCAGTCGCGCATCGGCAGCCTGTGGCCCTCGAAGGAGGACCTCAAGGCGAGTGCCGGCCCGGTTGCGCGGGGCACGGTCCTCGGCTTCCTGCTGGGCATTCTGCCGGGTGGCGGTGCCGTGATCTCGTCCTTCGCGTCCTATGCGATGGAGAAGAAGCTGTCGCGTACACCCGAGCGGTTCGGCAAGGGCGCGATCGAGGGCGTGGCCGGACCGGAGTCGGCCAACAACGCCGCCGCCGGTGGCGCATTCATCCCGCTGATGACGCTGGGCATCCCGCCCAACGTGGTGATGGCCCTGCTGCTGGGCGCCTTCGTCATCCACGGCCTGCAACCCGGGCCGTTGATGATGAGCCAGAATCCCCAGATCTTCTGGGGAATCGTCGCCAGCATGTATGTCGGCAACGTCATGCTGCTGGTCCTCAACATGCCGCTGATCGGCATGTGGGTGCAGGTGCTGAAGGCACCCTACAAGATCCTGTTCCCGCTCATCCTGATGTTCTGCATCGTCGGCGTGTTCGCGTCGGGCAATGCGGTATTCGACGTCTTCGTGATGATCGGGACCGGCGTGCTGGGCTATCTGATGCGCAAGTTCGGCTACGAGGCGGCGCCGCTGGTGCTGGCCTTCGTGCTCGGCCCGATGCTCGAGAACAATCTGCGCAAGTCGTTGATCATCAGCGAAGGAACGTTCGACATCTTCGTGGTCCGGCCGATTTCACTGGCCTGCCTGGTGATTGCCGGAGCCCTGCTGATCGCGCCGCTCCTTCCCGCGCTTCGCAAGAAGCGCGAGAAGGTGGCGCTCGACGCCGTCGAGTAGCCTCGTTACTTCGCCTTCAGGAGGTCGGTGACCTTCAGCAGGATCAGCTCGTTGTCGTCGGATTTGCCCAGGGCGCGGCCCGACGAGAAGGGCAGGTTGTTGTCGTTGCCGACGATGATGTGGTCGGCGTCGACCAACTCGACATTCTCGATGGTGAAGAACGGGAAGGTGAGCTTGCCGTCCTTGCCGCCCTGGCGCGCGACCTTGTTGGGGTCCTGGATCTCCATGAGGTCGATGTAGCCGACCTTCTTCACGAACCCATCCGCATCGGCCTGGCCGAGGTCGATCTTGTAGATGCGCTTGAATTTCGCCGGCACGTTGAAGCAGTCGGCCTTCACGGCGCCTGGGGCGCAGGCCTGAGCCACATCACCCTCGGTGTCGTCACGCTCGATGATGAGGCCGGTGCCAGCGTCGATCATGTTGAAGTCGCCGATGGCGTTGGCGGGCGCCTCGAGCGTGTACTTGAAGCTCTTGCCCGTGTACTCGCCCTTGGCGACGTCGAACTCGAGGATGCGCAGGAAGCGCTTGCCGTCCTTGGCCTCGGGTTCGCCGGACTCGGTCAGCAGCGGGCCTTCGAGCAGCGGATAGAGGAACTTGCCGTCGGGCGAGGCCGCCATGCCCTCGAAGCCCTTGCTGCGGCGGACCTCGAACTTCACCGGCCCGGGCACGCCCGGCATGGTGACCGAGGGATGATCGGGCGAGCGCACGACCTTGCCGTCGACCTTGGTCTCGAATGTCTGCAGGACCTTGCCCATCTTGTCCGTCTTGATCAGGTACGGGCCGAACTCTTCGCCAAACCACAGGAAGTCGCCGATCGGCTGCACCGACTCGAGATCGAAGTCGCCGCCGGTCAGATAGCGCTTCGGCGTGTTCTCGTTGACGATGCGGAACGGCACCTTGCGGTCGGGATCGTGCAGGAAGCCGGTCGACACGCGCTCGACCGCGCCGGCCTTCCAGTCCGGCTTGACGATGTGGAACATCAGCATGGCGTCGGGCGAGTTCGCCTTGCTACCGAAACCGTTGTCGCTGATCGTCAGGAAGGTGCCGTCCGGCAACTTGCGGATACCCGAGAAGCCCTGGACGGGCTGGCCCTTGAACGGAAGGCTGAGACCGGTGGGACGTGGTGCGGCCTTGTCCGACAGGGCGGACATGCCGGGAACGCTCTCCGGCGCGTCGACGCGCTGGCCAGCGGGGCCGGCATAGCGGCCGGAAATCTGCAGGTCTTGCGGCGCATCCGCGGGGGCGGGAACGAGGGTCATCGCCGGCAGGACCGCATGGCCTTCCAGGGTGGCCGGATACTTGGTCTGGGCGGAGGCGGGGAAAGCCGCGAGAAGAAGGGCGGTGGCGGAGGCCGCAAGCATCAGATGTGTTTTCATGTTTGTCTCTTCCTGAGGTGTGACCCCAGCCTGCTACAGGCAACGGGCTACGGTTTGCTGACGTGCTCTGTGGATGGGGCCGAAACAAAAAAGACATGAAATTGCAGTGATGATATCGCCAGCGAGGCGTATCGGGATCCTAAACAACCAGGAGATTGGGATGGGCAGCTACGAGAACGATGCCGTCGATTCGGAAGACATCGGATCGAACCCCAGCACCGAGCCGACGATCGGCGACCTGATCGAGCGACGGCTCGGCCGGCGCGGCGCCTTGCGCGGCCTGGTCGGGGCCGGGGCGGCTGTCGCTCTTGGTCGCGAACTGCTGGGCAGCACCGCGCTGGCCCAGGCGGCCGGCCCGTCGTCGCTCACCTTCAAGGAAGTCGCGCACGGGCTCGACAAGACGCACCACGTTCCCGAGGGCTACGAGGCGCAGGTCCTGATCCGCTGGGGTGACCCGGTCGTCGCCGGCGCGCCGGCCTTCGACCCGGCCAACCTGACGGCCGCGGCCCAGGAAAAGCAGTTCGGCTACAATTGCGACTTCGTCGGCCTGCATCCCCTGCCGGCCGGCAGCACGACGAACGACCGCTTCCTCATGGTCGTCAACCACGAGTACACCGACCCCGGCCTGATGTTCGCGGGCCTGGGTTCGGGTCGCTCCGTCAATCTCAGGGCCTCCAAGCCTCAGGTCGAGGTCGAGATGGCGGCGCACGGTGGCTCAGTGATCGAGATCGCCCGCGAAGGCGGCGGATGGAAGGTGGTGCCGGACAGCAAGTACGCTCGGCGCATCACCGGAACGACGCCGATGCAGGTCTCGGGTCCTGCGGCCGGCCACGACAAGCTGAAGACCTCAGCCGATCCCACCGGCACCAAGGTGCTGGGCATGCTGAACAACTGCGCCGGCGGTGACACGCCATGGGGCACCTGGCTGACGGCAGAAGAGAACTTCAACGGCTATTTCGGCGGTGACGCGGAGAAGATGCCGGACGCCAAGGCCTACAAGCGCTACGGCGTTTCGAAGGCAACCTGGTACGCCTGGGCTCAGCATGTCGACCGGTTCAACGTCGAGAAGGAGCCGAACGAGCCCAACCGCTTCGGCTGGATCGTCGAGATCGACCCGTACGATCCCTCGGCGACGCCGATCAAGCGCACGGCTCTCGGCCGCTTCAAGCACGAGGGCTGTACCTACGCCCTCGCCAAGGACGGCCGGGTCGTGTTCTACAGCGGCGACGACGAGCGCTTCGACTACGTCTACAAGTTCGTCACGTCCAGGCCGTGGAACCCGAACGATCGCGCCGCCAACAGGAACCTGCTCGACGAGGGCACGCTGTACGTCGCGCGCTTCAACGACGACGGCAAGGTCGAGTGGTTGCCGCTGGTCCATGGCCAGGGCCCGCTGACGGCCGAGAACGGATTTGCCAGCCAGGCCGACGTTCTGATCTACACCCGCTTGGCCGCCGATCTCGTGAAGGCCACGCCGATGGATCGTCCCGAGGACGTCGAGGTCAATCCGGTCAGCGGGCGGGTCTACGTCCTGCTCACCAACAATACGCGGCGCACCGAGGAGCAGGTGAACCGGGCCAATCCCATGGCCCGGAATGCCCACGGGCATGTCATCGAGGTGACGCCCAAGGATGGCGATCATGCGTCGACTGAGGGCGCGTGGTCGATCTTCATCGTCGGCGGAAAGCCCGGCATCGACCCGGGCGCGCGCTATCATCGGGCGACTTCGGAGAACGGCTGGCTGTCCTGCGTCGACAACTGCGCCTTCGACAGCAAGGGACGCATCTGGATCGCCACCGACGGGGCGCCGACCGCGGCCGGTATCGCCGACGGCCTCTATGGTGCCGATACCGCAGGCTATGGCCGCGGCCTGACGCGATGCTTCTTCCAGGCGCCGACCGGTGCGGAGGTCTGCGGCCCGATCCTGACGCCCGACGACGGCGCGGTATTCCTGGCGATCCAGCATCCCGGCGAAGATGCCGGATCGACCTTCGAGAAGCCGTCGACACGCTGGCCCGACTTCAAGGACGGTATGCCGCCGCGACCGTCAGTGATCGTGATCACCAAGAAGGGCGGCGGCGCCATCGGCACATAGCGCTCATTGGAGCGCGTCGCTCCAGTGGCGCTTAATCAACATAACCTCACCCTGAGGAGCGCTCCGCAGGAGCGCGTCTCGAAGGGTGGGCACGCGCACTACGTCTGTTGCCCATCCTTCGAGACGCCGCGCTGCGCACGGCTCCTCAGAACTTGTGAATCTTTGTCTTTCGAATTCACTCCAGTGATGATTCCATCGAAGCGCATTTGGTGGAGGTGTTGATGCCGGAGAAGGAACTGTTCGACGGCCTTCCGGAGCAGTCGGT
>JABMNB010000065.1 GCA_013205335.1 Rhodospirillales bacterium | reverse complement strand
TCTCCGGGACATATTTCGACCTCACACGGAGCTCAAACTACTGAGGCGCTTGGAGCCTCTAGATCACGCTTGAGGGGACGAGTATCATGATGCTTCAAGTCGGGTAGGAGTCCGAGATGTTGGAAATGGGCAATGGCTGAAGGCACCATCGTTGTCTTCGGTGGCGATGGCTTTTGCGGATGGCCCACAAGCCTGCACCTGAGCCGCGCTGGATATGACGTTGTAATTGTTGACAATTTTTCGCGCCGACGCATAGAGGCTGAACTTTCTGCGTCTTCTCTGACGCCGATCTGCACCCTGGAAGAGCGGCTGGAGGCCTGGAAATCACTTACTGGTCGTACGATCCACTTCCGGGAATTCGACGTGGCTACCGACTTCGACTCCGTCCGCGACGTATTGGATAACTATCGCCCGGTGGCTTGCGTCCATTTTGCGGAACAGCGCGCGGCGCCTTATTCGATGAAGTCGGCCGCCTGCAAGCGCTACACGGTCAACAACAACCTCAACGCAACGAACAACATCCTCGCCGCCATCGTCGAGGTGGATCGCAACATCCAGTGTGTGCATCTCGGCACGATGGGCGTCTACGGGTACGGCGCCCTCGGAGGGGTGCTTCCGGAGGGGTACTTCAACGTCAAGGTTCAGCTTGCCGACGGAACCTTCGTCGATCGGGAAATCCTGTATCCGCCCGATCCCGGCAGCATCTATCACATGACCAAGACGCAGGATGCTCTGTTTTTTCAGTTCTATGCCAAGAACGACAAGCTGAGGATCACCGACTTGCATCAGGGCATCGTCTGGGGAACACAGACGCCTGAAACAGTGCTCGACGAGAGGCTGATCAACAGGTTCGACTACGACGGTGACTACGGGACGGTCCTCAATCGCTTCCTGATGCAGGCGGCGGTGGGCTACCCCCTGACTGTCCACGGGACGGGCGGGCAGACCAGGGCTTTCATTCATATTCGCGATACGGTGCACTGTGTCCGGCGAGCCATTGAAACGCCGCCGGCGTCAGGTGATCGCGTCCGCATCGTCAATCAGATGACCGAGACGCATAGAATTCGCGACCTCGCGGCACTCGTGCAAAAGCTCACCGGCGCTACGATCGAGAACATACCCAATCCGCGCAATGAGGTTGAGGAGAACGAGCTTCATGTCTCGAACCCGAACTTCCATACCCTTGGCGTGACCTCGACGACTTTGGAGCGGGGCATGCTCGAGGAGATCACGGCCGTTGCGCGCCTCTACCGTGATCGTGCCGATTTCTCGAAAATCCCTTGTGCATCGTACTGGACGCCGGACCGAGCACGCCTTGCCCGCGATTACCTAGACAAGATTGCGGCGGAATAGTAGCCCTGATTTCCCGCGGCGGTTAAGCTTTTGGCTAGACATAAAATCCTGATTACCGGTGGTCGAGGCTTCATCGGAACCAACTTGATACGTCGGATCAGGGTCGCAAACCCTGCCACCGGGATCGTCGTACTGGACAATGAAACGATGGCGGTGACTGGTCTCGTCGCCGACGGGACCGTCAGCGATCACCACGGTGATGTCCGTGATCTGGCTGCGTTGAGGCATGCGGCCAGCGGATGCACCGCGATCATTCATCTCGCGGGTCAGACGCGCGTGGTAGAATCGATTGAGGATCCGAATCTCAGCTTTGAGGTCAACGCCCGAGGGACATTGAATGTACTTCTGGTCGCCCGGGATGCCGGCATCCGTCACCTGGTGCTCGCCTCGACGGGAGGCGCGATGTTCGGGGATGGCGATGGTCCAATCCAAGAGGACATGCTGCCCAAACCGTCTTCGCCCTATGGGGCGTCGAAACTCGCGATGGAAGCGTATGCGCACGCCTTCGCTGGGTCGTACGGAGTACAATCGGCTGTATTGCGCTTCACGAACGTCTATGGACCCCACTCGGAGCTCAAAGGCAGCGTCATCGCCCATGTGCTGCGTAAGATTCTGGCTCGCGAGCCGATCACCATCTATGGCGACGGAAGCCAGGCTCGGGACTTCGTATTCGTTGACGACCTGTGTGACGGGATTATCCGGGCGATGGACGTGAAAGCTTCCGGGGTCTTTCATCTGGGCTCGGGAATCCCAACGACCCTGTCGGAATTATTGGACAAGGTTGGTCGGGTCGTCGGTCCAGACTGGCCCCTCGAAGTACGCTATGCCCCATGGCGTGTAGGCGAGGTCCGGCGAACCTATTCCAACATATCAAAGGCAAACGAAACTTTTCAATATTCTCCCAGGACAGAGCTGGAAGCGGGCCTCAAGGCGACATGGCAGTCGTTCCTCGCTCAGGGACGACGGACGCGAGAGCGGGCACACGATCAGTAGTTGTCCCTGTCGGGTAGAACCCATTCGAAGAGTTCGACGTAAGCACGACGGACAACCTCGGGCGCGTGTCGAAGCCATATCTCCCTTTGCACGTCCGCCACATAGTCGCGGCGCCGCCCGGAATCAGCCAGGCATTCGAGGGCACGGTCGACGTCACTCGTAGTGCAGACGGAAAACAGAGGATGGCCAGCCGCCTCAAGTATGTCGTCACATGCCGGCGACCCGCTCGTCAGGGTGGGAACACCCTGAATCATTGCCGTTGTGAAGCGGTTGGCACTCTTGAATGGCTCTGCCGGAGAATGGGCTACGACGCAAAGCGCTGCGGCGGCGAGTTCCAGCCTGATGGCATCGATGGACCAGGCTGTGCAGGAATCGGCATAGGCAGGGTATCGGTGCCGTATCGTGGCAGGAGTAGTGACAAGCACCGGTTGATAGCCATGCACGGACGAGAGGTGATCGATCATCCAGCGGGCGCTCTCGAAATTTCCGCGCGTCGGATGGCCGAACCAGACGAGCCGGCGGGACGCAGCCGGCCTGGCAGGGCTGGGCAACGCGCCGTAGTCGACCAGCTCCGGAAGATACAAGCACGGCTTCGCCGGGAACAGTTTGTTGAGTTCGACTTTCAACTGTCGCGTCGGAACGATGAGCACATCGGCGCGCTCGATGACTTCAAGGCAGCGGTCGCGAGCATGCAGGACGCCTTCATCGGTCCTGAAAATGGCGTCGCTGGAAAAGTAGCGATCACAGATGTCATAGACCACCATCTGATCGCGATTTCTGCAGATCTCCTCCAGGTTCCGGTCGCTGCACAGCTGGACAATGACCGCAATGTCGGCATCGTCGCTGTAGTCCAGTTCGACTTCCCAGCGCAGGTCGTCTCGCAGCAACTCGACTGCGCTCTTCGCGCGCAGACGGGAGGTGGCGTACTGCTCTAGAGGATACCAGATAGGAGCGAAGCAGACTTTGGGCACGAAGCATACCTTCGTTGATACCTTGGTCGGTCGGAACGATTAGCTCAGGATGCCTTAGATGCCTGAAGCGACAAGTTCGTCGAGCACACTCCCCAGGCC
>JABMNB010000587.1 GCA_013205335.1 Rhodospirillales bacterium | reverse complement strand
TCGTTTCTGGTGGACGTGCTGGGCGTCGAGAAGGTCGCCGCCCGCTACGACGGCGCCGTCACCTATCACGACTCCTGCTCGGGTCTGCGCGAACTCGGCGTCAAGGAACAGCCGCGCGATCTCCTGGGATCGGTGCAGGGTCTGACGCTCCGCGAGATGAAGACGCCCGAGGTCTGCTGCGGCTTCGGTGGCACGTTCTGCGTGAAGTATCCCGAGATTTCCAATGCCATGGTCGGCGAGAAGTCGGCCGACATCGCGGCCACCGGGGCCGACACGCTGTTGGCCGGAGATCTCGGCTGCCTGATGAACATGGCGGGCAAGCTGCAGCGCGAAGGCTCCCCCGTGCGGGTGCGCCATGTCGCCGAGGTGCTGGCCGGAATGGGCGACCTGCCGGCAATCGGCGAACCGGAGCGCGGCTGATGGAATCCACCGCCCACGCCTTCAAGGCGAATGTCGACCATGCGCTGGCCGACCCCAACCTGCAGAATTCGCTGGCCATGCTGAAGGTCGGCTTCTCCGAGCGTCGACGCCAGGCGGCCGAGCGGCTGCCCGAATTCGAGGCGCTGCGCGATCGTGCGCGCGACATCAAGAACCACACGCTGGCCCATCTCGACTTCTACCTGGAGGAGTTCGAGCGCAAGGTCACAGGCCTCGGCGGCCATGTCCATTGGGCGCCGACCGCCGCCGATGCCCGGCGCATCATCGCCGAACTCTGCCAGAGCGTGAACGCCCGCACCGTCGCCAAGTCGAAGTCGATGGTGGCCGAGGAGATCGCGCTCAACGAGCACCTCGAGGCGCTGGGCATCGCGCCGATCGAGACCGACCTCGGCGAGTACATCATCCAGCTGCGCAAAGAGCCGCCGAGCCACATCATCGCGCCGGCCGTCCATCTGACCAAGGACCAGGTCGCCGATACCTTCCTCGAGCACCACGCCAGGCTGGGCTTCGACAAGCGCCTCACCGAGCGCGGCGATCTCGTCGCGGAAGCGCGCTATGTGCTGCGCCAGAAATTCCTCGACGCCGATGTCGGCCTGACCGGCGCCAACTTCCTGGTGGCCGAGACCGGCTCGTCGATGCTGGTGACCAACGAGGGCAATGCCGACCTGTCCAACACGCTGCCCAAAATGCACATCGTGCTGGCCAGCATCGAGAAGGTGATCCCCACGCTCGAGGATGCGGCGGTCCTGCTGCGCGTGCTGGCGCGCTCGGCGACCGGCCAGGAGTCCTCGGCCTACACGACGCTGAACACCGGACCGAAGAAGCCGGAGGACCTCGACGGGCCCGAGCAGTATCACGTCGTGCTGCTCGACAATGGCCGCTCCGCCGTGCTCGGCACCGAGATGCAGGACATCCTGCGCTGCATCCGCTGCGGCGCCTGCATGAACCACTGCCCGGTCTACGGCGCCGTCGGCGGCCATGCCTATGGCTGGGTTTATCCCGGCCCGATGGGCGCGGTGCTGACGCCGCAACTCGTGGGCGTCGAGGAGGCGAGCAACCTGCCCAATGCCTCGACCTTCTGCGGTCGTTGCGAGAGCGTCTGCCCGGTGCGGATTCCGCTGCCGAAACTGATGCGCCACTGGCGCGAGCGCGAATTCGAGAAGCACCTGACGCCCAGGGCGGTGCGCCAGGGTCTGGCGATGTGGAGCTTCGTCGCCCGCCGGCCCGCGCTCTATCGCCGCCTGACCGCGATGGCCAATCGCGTGCTGGCGCTGTTCGGCCGCGCCGACGGCCGCTACCAGTCATTGCCGCTGGCCTCCGGCTGGACTCGCTTCCGCGATTTCCCCGCGCCGCAGCCCGGGGGCACGTTCCACGCACGCTGGGCGAAGAGGAAGGCATGAGCGACGCCCAGAGTGACGCCCGGGCGCAGATCCTGGGAGGTATCCGACGCTCGCTGCGCCGGGGCGAGATTTCCGGCGAGGCCCGGCAAACCGTCGAGGCACGGCTCGCGGCACCGCCGCGCGGGCCCTCGGTGGCGCGCGCCCAGCTGGCGCAACCCGCGAAGGTCGATTTGTTCTGCCAGTGGGCCGAGACCCTCAACGCCACGGTGGCAAGGGTCGGCGCAGCCGAGGTGCCGGGCGAAGTGACGGCGTATCTGATGCGCAGCAATCTGCCGGCGAACGTCGCGATGGCCCCTTCGCCTCTTCTCGAAGGCTACGACTGGCCCAGCCAGAAGATGCTTTCGATCCGGCGCGGTCGCGGCGAAGGCAGCGACCAGGTCTCGATCACCGGCGCCTTTGCCGGCATCGCCGAGACCGGGACGCTGGTCATGGCCTCCGGGCCGGATCATCCGGTGTCGCTCAACCTGCTGCCCGACACGCATGTCGTCGTCCTGCGCGAGTCGGACATCGTCGGCGGCTACGAAGAGGTGTGGGTCCGCTTGCGCGCCCGCTATGGCAAGAACCTGATGCCGCGCACCGTCAACACCATCACCGGTCCGTCGCGCACCGGCGACATCGAGCAGGCGATGGAACTGGGCGCCCATGGCCCGCGCCGCATGCACATCCTGGTGGTGCGCGACTGATGTCCGCCGGCGGAGCCACCCCCGGTGAGCTGCGCCCCGGGGAGGTACGCCCCGGTGAGTTACGCGTCATCGGCACGAGCGTTACGCGTGAAATCGAACTGCTGCTCGACCGGCTGGCCCAGTCGGTCGGCAAGCGCGCGCCGCGGGTCCTGCAGGTGGGATCGCGCACCCTCGTTTCCGACCGCAACGTCCGCAACTGGCGCAAACTCGTCACCAACCGCTTCGGCGCAACAGCGCGTTTCGTCGGCCTCGATCTCCTCGAGGGCGCCAACGTCGACTGCATCGCCGACATTTGCAGCGATCCGCGGACGCTGAAGGCCAGACTGGGCGACGAGCCGTTCGATCTCGCGATCTGCTGTCACGTCCTCGAGCACACGCGCCATCCCGCGCGGGCGGCGCGCAACATCGAGCGGGCGCTTCGGCCGGGCGGCCTGGCCTATGTGGCGGCGGCGTGGTCGCAGGCGTTCCATGCCACACCCGACGACTATTGGCGGTTCTCGGCGCGCGGCCTGATGCTGCTGTTCGGCAAGCTCGAGATCGCCTCGTCCTTCTACAGCGGCGGCGATGTCGGGCTCGACGTCGCCTATCGGGTCGAGCGCGACGGCAACCCGGAACTCGATCCCCGCGCCGGCGCCGTGGAACAGGGGCTCTTCCAGCTCGTCCTCGACCACGAGGACAACCGCGCCGTGCTGGCCCGCCAGGCCACCGAGCGCCTGCCGGTGTCGCGAACCTACCTGCCCAGCCTGTTCGTCAACCTGGTGGGCCATCGCGCTTCCAGATAGGGACGCCAAAGACGAGCACACAAAAGAAAAGAGCGGGCTTTCGCCCGCTCTTTCCAATTTTCGGATCTTCCTGCGACTAGAAGCGCAGGTCCATACCCATCAGCAGACCCCAGCTGTTGCCGGAGACGGCAGCAGACGGGCCCGAAGCTACGTACATCAGACCACCGCCGGTGAGCTTCACGCCCGGTCCGAGCGCGTAGTTCAGGCCGATCTCGAACTTGTTGACCGACTCCTGGCCGAACGAGAGGTTGGCGGGGTTGTTACCCGGACCGAAGGCGGTCGAGTTCACACCCGGAACGCCGGTGGCGGCCGGATTGGTGCAGGTCACGGCGTTGACTGCGATCGTGTTGCAGCCGACCGAACCGTTGCCGTTGTTGTTGAACGACCCAGTCCAGTTGGCCGACATCTGCCACGGACCGGTCTCGTACATGATACCGGCGGTGTAGAAGCGGGTGTCGTTGTTCTGGCCCGTGAAGTAGTTGGAGCCCAGACCCTGGTTGTCCCAGCCAACTGCGCCACCGATGGTGAAGCCCTGGTAGCCCAACTGAGCGCCGACGACCCACTGCTTCCAGCTGGTCGCATTGGCACCCGTGGTCATATTGGCGGCGGCCCCGAACGGCTGATTGCCCGGGATGAAGCTGCCGTACAGGAACGCGCCGTACAGCGCGACCCTGACGTCACCGAACTTGTTCAGGTAGTTGGCGCCGACGTCGAACACGTCCTGATAGGAGTAGTCGTTCGTCGGGCAGTTCGCTGACGAAGTGGCGTTGGTGAAGCCGCAGACGCCGGCGGTGCCGTTACCCGGACCCACGGCTACACCGCCGCCGCCACCGCCCGGATTGACGTTGATCTTCGGACGATAGCCGACGCCGATCTGCAGGCCCTGGAAGCGCGGGGTGAAGAGGTTGATGCCCTGCGCGTCCTGGAACTGACCGGCGTTCGTCGTCGTCGTGGCGTGGAACCACGCCTTGTTGTTGCTGATCACCGACTGGTTGGCCCAGGCGAAGTTCGAGTTGTGCTGAATGGCGCCGAAGCCGATCAGGGCCGACGGCGTGCCGTAGTACATACGGTAGGACGCCGGATCGCGCGCACCGAACTCGACGCGGCCCCAGTCGCCAAAGGCGAACAGGTAGGCTTCGTCGATCCAGGCTGCAGCGCTAGTCGCGGTGCTGCCCTGGGCCCAGCCTTCGAGTTCGACGAAAACGCCGACTGAGGTGCCGTTGTCCAGCTTGGTCTGGCCGCTGAAGTGGATTTCACCTTCCTGCTGGAACTGGAGGCCCCTGTACTGCGCCCAGGTGCCGTTCGTGGCATAGGTCGACTCGATGCCGCCGGCGATGGCGTAGAAGGTGTAATAACCGCCCACACCGATCTTGATCGGATCGGCTGCCATGGCCGGAGCGGCCATCAACCCGCCGACGACCAAGGCGGTCGAGCCAAGTAGAAGCTTCTTCATCATTCTCCCTCTCTCATTGATCAGAGACTGGTACGTACCAAAAAGGCCTGTCCGACCGGCGGGAACTGAAAGCCTGAAACCGAGACCCACGGAACCCGCCAATGCGACAGGCCTATAAAACACTTCACGAAATCGAGGGTCAAGAAATGGTCGCCCAGGCGCTTCATTCTGCCCACACCTGTGGCGTCTTTGTCACATTTTGCAAATCCGGAACCGGGCGCGCGGACTTCGACACCCTGTTGGTTTTATAATGCAATCTACCGCTGGAGAGCGTGTGAGTTTCGCCACAAGACTTATTGTGTCATATTGCCCCGCCGCTTGCAGTTCACGTCTGGTTGAGCTTATGGTCTGCCACTGCCTCCGCCGCCGAATTGCGGCTAATGGGAAGACAAGGCGCCATTCATGACGGGACCGTCCAGATTAGCGATCATCGCCGCAGCTGCACTATTGGCTGTCGGCTCGGCCGGCTGTGCCGACGGAACCAGCAAGTATGAAAGAACCTCCGGGCCTTCGGGCGACCGCAACCAAGCCGACGTGCGCACGGGACTGGGGGGTCGTACCCAGGAACAGGGCACCCTGTTCGGTCCCGGCGGTCTCCTGGGGTCCAAGAGCGACAGGAAAGAGGACACGGGCGGAGGCAGCGGCGTCGCCGTGAATGCCTATCTGTGGCGAGCCTCCCTCGACACCATCAATTTCATCCCGCTGGTCTCGGCCGACCCGTTCGGCGGCGTCATCATCACCGACTGGTACACCCCGTCGGAGACGCCCAACGAGCGCATGAAGGTCCAGGTCACTATCCTCGACCGCGAGCTGCGGGCAGACGGCGTGCGCGTCGCGGTCTTCAAGCAGCAGACCAATCCCCGGGGCGGCAACTGGGTCGACGCCCAGGTCGATCCGCGCACCAATATCGACATCGAGAACGCGATCCTCACGCGCGCCCGCCAGCTCCGTATCGCCGGCGGGTCCTGACGCGACCCCTCTCTTTCTACCAAAGCTTGACGTGAGAGGCCGCAGCGGGCATCCGCTGCGGCCTCCGTCTTTTTCGGGAACATCCTTTTTCGGGAACATCTTCCGTGTCGTCGACGCCCGCCGCACCCACCGCGCGCTACAATTTCCACGAAACCGAGAGCAAGTGGCAGAAAGTCTGGGAAGACCGCCAGACCTTCAAGGCCGCGATGGATAAAGCACGCCCGAAATACTACGTGCTCGAGATGTTCCCCTATCCGTCGGGGCGCATCCACATGGGCCACGTGCGCAACTACACGCAGGGCGACGTGATCGCCCGCTACAAGCGCGCCAAGGGCTTCAACGTGTTGCATCCCATGGGCTGGGAC
>JABMNB010000586.1 GCA_013205335.1 Rhodospirillales bacterium | reverse complement strand
GCAGTGGCGCGAGCGCCCGCGGTGGTACTCGTCGTGGGCGCCGGACCTCGTCAAGAGCGTGCTCCGGCCGTTCTGGTACGACCGCATCACCTACGCCGAGCTCGAGCACGAGATGGACGCCGCGCTGCGGCTCCCTGGCATCTCGAACGCATGGACGATGCCGATCAAGGGCCGCCTCGACATGCTGTCGACCGGCATCCGCACGCCCGTCGGCATCAAGCTGCTGGGCCGCGACCTCGGTGAACTGGAGGCACTCGCCCGCCAGGTCGAGGCGGCGGTGCGCACCGTCCCCGGCACCACCAGCGCCTTCGCGGAGCGGGTCACCGGCGGCTCGTTCCTCGACATCGTGCCTGATCGCGCCCGCCTGGCGCAGTACGGCGTGCTGATCGAGGACCTTCAGCAGGCGGTGTCGAGCGCGCTGGGTGGCGAAGCCGTCACCACCACGGTCGAGGGACGTGAACGCTACACCGTCAACGTCCGCTATCCGCGCGATCTGCGTTCCGACCCGCAGACCATCGCCTCGGACGTGCTGGTCTCGACCATGCGCGGCGGCATGATTCCGCTCGGCCAGCTCGCCCAGGTGAAGGTGAACCAGGGGCCGACCACCATCCGCACCGAGAACGCCCAGCTCGCGGTCTATGTCTTCGTCGATTACCGCGACCGCGATCTCGGCGGCTACGTCGCCGACGCAAGGCGCGCCGTGCAGGAGAAGGTGAAGTTCCCGCCCGGCTCCTACGCCATCTGGAGCGGCCAATTCGAGTTCCTCGAGCGGGCCGAGGCCCGGCTGCAGATCGTCGTGCCGGCCACGCTGCTGCTGATCCTGGTGCTGCTCTATCTCAACTTCCGGCGCCTGACCGAGACGCTGATCGTCATGCTGTCGCTGCCTTTCTCGCTGGTCGGCGGCTTCTGGTTCGTGTGGTGGATGGGCTTCAACATGAGCGTGGCCGTAGCTGTCGGCTTCATCGCGCTGGCGGGCGTCGCCGCCGAAACCGGCGTGGTGATGTTGATCTACCTCGATCAGGCTTTGAAAGAGCGACAGCAACGCTGCGCGACCGAAGGCCGGCCGCTCGACCGCTCGGACCTGCGGGCCGCGATCATCGAGGGCGCCGTCGAGCGCGTGCGGCCCAAGATGATGACGGTGACGGCCATCATGGCAGGACTTGTGCCGATCCTGTGGAGCACCGGGACGGGGTCGGAGGTCATGCAGCGCATCGCCGTGCCAATGATAGGTGGCATGGCGAGTTCGACCCTGCTCACCCTGCTGGTGATCCCGGCACTCTATGCGCTGGTCAAGGGCTGGCATCTGCCGCCCGCACCTGCGGTCAATCGGGAGGCGCACGCATGAGATACCTGTCCTTTGCGGCCGTTGCGGTCTTGCTCGCAGGCTGCGCGCAATTGTCAGCCGACGGTGGCATGACCGACGTTGCCCATAGCGTTCAGCAGCAAATCGGCAAGGAGGTGGTCAAAATCTCGACCGACGCGCAGGCAGGGCGTGCCCGTGAGCAGGTGACTGCCCTGCTAGGCGGGACACTGTCCACCGAGCAGGCCGTGCAGATCGCGCTCCTGAACAACCGCTCGCTCCAGGCTGCCTACAACGACCTCGGGATTTCCGAGGCGGAGTACGTTCAAGCCAGCCTCCCGCCCAACCCGGCACTCTCCCTTATGCGGATCGCCGGCACAGGCGTGGCGAACTTCGAGGCCCGACTCGTCGGGGATATCTTAAACCTGATTACTCTACCCAAGCGGACCGCGATTGCCGCCGAGCGCTTCGGACAGGCGCGCTACCGGGCGATCGGGGCGACATTGCGCCTGGCGGCGGAGACTCGTCGCGCTTATGTAAGGGCCATCGTCTCGCGCCAACAGGTCGGCTTTCTGGAGCAGACCCGCGCCACCGCCGACGCGGCCGCCCGACTGATCGCTGGCATGGGCGAAGCTGGTGGCGGCGACCAACTTGACCAAGCCGAGATCGCCGCATTCAGGGCAGAAATAGGCACGCGTGTCGAACAGGCAAAGCTGCAGGCCAATCGCGATCACGAGGCACTCGTGAGGTTGCTTGGCCTTTCTGGAGCTGGCTTGGTCTTCAGGCTGCCTCCAGAGCTGCCACCCCTGCCGCCGTCTCTGGACACCATGAACGATCTCGAGGTCGAGGCGATCAGACGACGCGTCGACCTTGAGATCGCGCGCCGCGAGGTTGCCGCTCTGGCGAAGTCACTATCGCTCACCGAAGCCACTCGCTACATCTCGATGCTTCAGCTGGCAGGGATCTTCAACAACGAGACGGCCAACCCGCTGACCAACTTCGATACTGCGATCAACCGCGGCGGCGCCCAGATCGACCTTCAGATCCCGATCTTCGATACCGGCGAGGCGCGCACACGGGCGGCGCGCGAAACCTACATGCAGGCGCTGAACCTACTGGCCGGCAAGGCCGTCGACGCCCGCTCCGAAGCGCGCATCGCCTACGTGACCTACCGCGCCACCTACGATATCGCACGCTCTTGGCGCGACCGCGTGTTGCCGTTGCGTCAGCGTGTCTCTAAGGAGATCATGCTGCGCTACACAACCGGCGTCCTCGCCGGTGAAGGCCTGCGGGTTGATCTATTCAAGTACCTTGCCGACACGCGCGTACGCATCGCGGCAAATGCGGCGTCGCTCGACGCGCAACGCGACTTCCTGGTCGCCGTCATCGACCTCGAGGCGGTGCTGACGATCGGCGGCGAATACTCGAGCAGCTCGGCACCAGCCGCCAGGACGCCCACCCTGAACATGCAGTGACTATCTGCAATTATAGGCACCTTAAGCAGTCAACATCCTCGGTGCGCGCGAAAATCATCGCTATGGAGTCGCCCGTGAAGACCGGCCAAGTGGTGTTGAAGGCGGGTCGCTTTTCGGCGGGGCGGCAGATTTGGGATTGCAAGGTTTGGCGTCTCGAGGTCCTAGAACCTTGCGATTTCGTTTGGGGATTCTCTCTTCCGGCGAGCCATGATTCGATGCCGCATCGGAGGGATCGATGCGGCCGAAGAAGCACGAGGCGACAAGAGAAGGCGATCTGTTCCGGGCCAGGCTAGACCAGATCATCAACACGAAGCGCGAGCTGGTGCAGCTCGCCGGCAAGATCGACCCCACCCAACTCATTGGTTTCTCGGCCGTTTCAGTTTTTTGACCACGCGGGCGCGCGGCATCACCATCCTGATCTCGCTGCTGTCGTCGTTCATGCTGACCGGCATGATGGTGCCCCTGGCTGCGATCTATTGGGGACTGCACTGGGCGTGGTGGCCGATCATCAGCGGCGCCATCGGCATGACGTCGCTTTCGGCCATGTGGTTCTGCATCAAGTTCGCGGATCGCCTGCAGCAACGAGCGCCCGACGTTGCCGATGGGCTGGGCAAGCGGTGGCTGCCGACGCTGCCAGAACCGAGCGACAAGCAACCGCCTGGAGGTCCATCAGCATGAACATGCTCGATCTCGGTCCGCTTGACTACTTGTGGGCGGTCGTCGGCAATCTCGGTTCGGCGCCGTGGGTATTCAAGGCGGTCTGCGCCTGGGTGGCGCTGGTCTGCGTCTTTCTTCTGCCGCGCGAGCCGGAACATTGGCCGTTGGTGGTTGGCCTGTTCATGGTTGGTGTCTCACCGATGCTGCCGCCCGCCGGCCCGTTTGGCGACTGGCTGGTCTATCCAGCAAGCGCGGCGCTCTTGCTGCGGCGCTACCTCAAGATGCGCCCGACACTCAAGGCGATCGAACAGATACGCGGCCCTTCCCCGGAAAGGGTGCTCGCTGAGGCCGCCAAGCGCGTTCTGATCGGCCGCAAGTAATCCGACCGGCCTGCGGGCGCCGGCAACGGCCCGCACTTCCCTTTCGAAAGGATCCTCGCCATGCAATTGAGCGAGCACTTCAGCTTGTCCGAATTGACGGTCACGCAGCAGCGCGGCCTCGATAATACGCCGTCGCCGGCAGCGATTGACAACCTGCGCAAGACGGCCGCGTTGCTCGAGCAGGTGCGCGCGCTGTGGGGCAAACCGATCATCGTGACCAGCGGCTATCGCGCGCCGCAGGTCAATAAGGCGGTCGGCGGGTCCATGTACAGTCAGCACATGACCGGCCAGGCGGCCGACTTCCTCATCCCAGGAGTCGGGTCGCCGCTCGAGATCTGTCAGGCGATCGCCGCCGCGGGTCCGACGATCCCCTATGACCAGCTGATCCACGAATTCCGGGCGTGGGTGCACATCTCCTGGTCAATGGCACCGCGGCGCATGGCGCTGACGATCGATGCCAACGGCACCCGCAGCGGGTTCAAATGAGCGGCCTGCTGCTCAAGATCGCCCCGTGGTCTGTGGGCGCCCTGGCGATTGCCGGCGTCGTGACCTGGGGCCTGTGGGGCCGCCTCGAAGCCGCCGAGATCAGGCTTGCAGCCGCGAATGAAGTTATCCAGCAGCGGGAAGCCGATGCCAAGGCCAATGCAATCGCCGTCGCTCAGCTTGCCCAGAAGCTCACCGACACCGAAACCAAGGTGATCACCGTCACGGAGAAGATCTATGCCGCTCCTGTCACGCGCGAGTGTGCTGCCAGCCCTTCTATGCGGGCTGCTTCTGACGGGGTGCGCGCCCTCCTGGCGAATGGTCAAGCCGGAGATCGCGCCCAGCCTGCTGCTCCCGTGCGTTGACCCCATGCTGGCGCCGGAAAACCCGACAGACAATGAACTGGCGACCGAGCGCATCCGCGTTGCCAAGACCTATGGGCACCTCGAAGAATGGGCCTGTCATCGACCTGCTGTCCATGGCACCGGACGTTTCGTGGGTTCGGCGTGGCTTGGTGAGCGCCATCAGCGGCTTTTTGCCTCCTGACGCTCAGGTTGGTGCGTAGCGGACGGACTCATCCCGTCATGCGGCGGCAGCTCGTTCCAGGATCACCAGGCGGCGGATGTTGTAGGCGAGATTCTGAAG
>JABMNB010000585.1 GCA_013205335.1 Rhodospirillales bacterium | reverse complement strand
CCGACGACCCGTTACACCACGCCATGGGGCACGATCCAGGAGTGAGCGCGCTGGTAGTAGCCCAGCCAGGTATCGACGGTCGTTGCACACACCAGCTCAGAACAGCCTCTACGTTTTCGAGTTTCTTGTCCGGCTTGGTTAAGGCTGGAGAGGTGTAATTTGAAGCAGGGCGTCACCGAATGGTGGGACACAGTGAAAGGAAGTCCTGGTAAGCTGTGGAAGGTTTTCGGGTCCCACTACTCCTTAAGTCTCTGATCCAGATGACTAATCCGGGTCCGTCTCGGGGCACCATCTTTTCCAGCGTTTTGAGCGTTGCTGCGGATGCGCTCCTGGCCGCGGGGACACACGCGGCTAGAATTCGAACGCCGGCGCGCAGAACGGCCAGGTCATCTGCCCGGTTCTCCACCATACCCTCGACTCAATTGGGCTTGGCGCCGGAGAACTTAACGACCTTGGCCCAGCGCTCGGTTTCATCGGCAATCAGCTTGCCGAAATCGGCAGGAGAACCCGGCAACGGTGTCGCCCCCAGTTCGATCAATCGTTCCTTGATCCTGGGGTCGGCGATTGCAGCGTTCGAGGCCTCATTGAGGCGTGTAACGACCTCGCCCGGAGTTCCGGCAGGCGCCCCGAGCCCATACCAGCCAATGGCGAAGTAGCCGGGCAGCACCTCAGCGATAGCCGGTACGTTCGGAAGCACGTCGAGCCGTGCGTTCGTGGTGACACCCAAAGCCCGCAACTGGCCACCGCGGATGTATTGCATCGACGACGCGACACTGCCGAATGACACCTGCACCTGGCCCGACAGCAGGTCGGTCATCGCCGGACCACCGCCCCGATAGGGGATGTGCACCATGTCGATACCGGCCATCATCTTGAACAGTTCGCCCGCAAGGTGCTGCGGGCTGCCGTTACCCGGTGAAGCCATGCTGAGTTTCCCCGGATTGGCCTTTGCATAGGCGATCAGCTCGGGAAGAGTACGGGCCGAGACCGCGGGATTGACCAACAGGGCAATCGGCACGCTGCAAAGCGAGGCGACCGGCGCAATATCCTTGGCAAAGTCGAAGCTGAGCTTGTCGTACAACGTCGTGTTGATCGCGTTGGCCGAGCCGACAAGCAACAGCGTGTAGCCGTCCGGGGCTGCGCGAGCGACGGTTTCCGTAGCAATGTTGCTCGCCGCGCCCGGCCGATTCTCAACCGGGAACGGCTGCCCCAGCCGCTCCGAAAGAAAGGGGCCTATCAGCCGCGCAAGCAGATCGTTCACGCCACCCGGTGCGTAGCCTACGACAATGCGGACAGGACGTGCGGGCCAGGTCTGCTGGGTCAACGCTGTTCTGGGCAGGATCGCCGCGGGCAGAAGCGAGAGCCCGGTCGAGAGGATGAATTTGCGGCGTCGAATGTTCATGCAAGAGCCTCAAGACATTGCAAATGGCGTCAAAGGATCAATGCAGGCGGGCTGCTCGCCTGGCGAAGGCAGCGCGTCTGGGTGGTGAACCTCTGCATCCTGTTCACGGTGGGCAAAGACCCAGGAACATCTGCGTCTCCCAGCCGCCCAGCCACGTCAATTTTGGCCATGGTGCGCGTTTCAGCAAGACTGAAATGCACCAAGAGGTGCGGCTTCTGCAGCCGATCTGACACCGGTCAACGAACCGACGCGGTTCCTTCACGGCCCGGCAACACGCCCGGCATATGGGTTTTCGCGTGGAGTCCCGGAGTCGTAGCATCCTCGACCAGCACAGGCCGTCTCTCGCCTGCTGGATGTTCGTCGCCGTCGTGCTCGCCGGCGCCGCGATCGGCCGCGAGCCTGCCTTCGCAATCTACCTCGTCAGCTTCGTCTACTACGGTCTTTATTGGTACGCGTTCGCCTGGGGCGTCGACTCGTTCCGCGTCTTCAAGCGCGACGCCCTGCTGTTGAAGGCCGTGTCGGTCGCCGCACTCGCCTTCGTCTACCTGCAGGCGCCACCCGACTTCCTCTCCCTCGGCGTGATCGCGCTCGGCATTCTCCTCAACGCCCGCGCCGCCTCGGTGCTGGGGCTCGACCGCACCTACTACGGCCACGAGCTTGCCGGGCTGGAAGCGCGGCGCGTCACGGCCTTTCCCTATTCCCTGATGTCGCACCCGATGATCGTCGGAAACGTGATGGCCTTCGGCGGTACGCTGCTCAACCCGGATTTCCGGGCGGAGTGGTGGCCGCTCGCCGCCCTTCATGTCGTGTTGAACCTTGCCTTGCTGGCGATGGAACGGGCCGGACCGCGCCGCCGGGCGACCATCAGGCTGGCGGGAATCCTGGTCCTCGCAGCCACGGCGGCGGCCGGAACGATCGCCGCGAGCAACGACAACGACTCGAGCCACCTCAGCCAGGAAACCTCGTGACCGACATTCTCGACTCCACCGCCGCCGGCACGACGCGGGGCGCGGTCTCGACCCTGTTTCCCGCCACCCTCGGCCGCTTCGAGACCTCCGAAGACCGCGCCCTCATCGACGGCCTGTCGCGGTGGGTCGAGGAGCATTTTCTCGAGGCACTCGGCAAGCGGCCCTCCTGCCACGTCTATGTCGAGACGCTTCCCGCCGAGATCGTCGCCCTGATCGACCGGCTGCGCGACAGCCCGGTCATCCGCGAGCTGATCGTGCGGCAGGTTCCGGCCGGCAGCGGCTTCGAGCCGATGAAGCACACCGACGAGCTCTACATCTCGCACTACAACAAGGACCGCGGTGGCGACCAGGGCCTGTTCGACAGGCACTACGACGGCAACCTGCGCTTTCTGTCGTCCAGCATGGTCGTGCGTGCCCTGATCTACCTTCAGTCCGACGCGAGCTACAAGGTGGTGTTCGCCGACAGCCGGGTCGAGAAGGCCTTCACCACCTACGACTTCGGCCTGCTCGACTTCCATCGCGAGTTGCACTGGGTCGAGGGCAGCTACACACCCGGCTCGCCGCAACGCATCCTGCTCAAGTGCAACTACCTCGTGACCTGCCCCGGCGCCGGTGCCCGCGGCCGGTTCGCGCTCGCGGCCAACACGGCCGTCTTCTACGTCGTCAAGGCGGCCATGGAGTATTCGAAGAGCCCGCGCACGCCGACCCAGAAGGCCGTGGGCTATCTGTGCAACCTGTTCCGTCGTCTCAACATCGTTCACCCGCTGGTTCCGCTCGCGATGATTGCCGCGATCGCGATCGGCGTCGCCGCCCTCGGATATTTCGTCGTCAACCTGTAACGCACCCCCTGCCAAACAGAGGAAAACGCCATGACCGGACTGTTGCACGAGTTGAAGGTCCAGCGATGGGACGACCATCGCTACTACCATCACAGCAAGGTCAACCAGTCGCTGCACCTGCTGAGTGCGACCAGCTTCCTGTTCGCCTACGTCGTGGCCTTCACCGATCCCGCCATGGCGGCCCTGATCGGCTGGCTGGTCGCGATGACGACCCGCCAGATCGGCCACCTGTTCTTCGAGCCGCGCGGCTACGACGCCGTCAACCAGGCGACCGACGAATACAAGGAGGAGATCAAGGTCGGCTACAACATCCAGCGCAAGCTGGTCCTGCTCGCGATCTGGGCGGCGTCGCCGCTCCTGCTGGTGGCCGACCCGACCCTGTTGGGCGTCTTCACGCCGCACGCCGACTGGACCGAATTCGTGATGCATGTGGGCGAGCTGTGGCTGGTCGTCGGGTTGGCCGGGATCGCCTTCCGCGCCCTTCAGCTGTTCGTGACCAAGGACCTGACCACCGGCCTGGTCTGGGTGACCAAGATCGCGACCGATCCGTTCCACGACATCAAGCTGTATCACCGGGCGCCGTGGGAACTCCTGACCGGCCGGCACAGCCGCCACACGCCGGAGACGGTGGCGGCTCCCATCCTGCCCGACCAGATCCTGCCTGAGGTCATTCCCGAGCTTCCCTCGACCGTCGTCGAGGACGCCGTCGCCCCGGCCTCAAAGGGCGGCGTCTAGGGGACGCGGCGCGGCCAGGCGGGCCTTGCGTCCCCGTCCCGGAAAGCCGAACAGGTGCGACGCCATCTCGCGCAGGATGCGCCGCTTGATCGCCCGGTCGGTGGCCAGTGCCCCCGGCTCCCACCAGCCGTCGCGCTGCATCGCTTCGGCCGCCGCGACGAAGCGGTCGGCCACCGCCTGGAACTGCTCCTCGGTGAAGTTCAGGCTGAAGATCAGGCGCCCCGTGCCCACCCAGCTGAGGGCAAGGCCATGGGCCTTGAGGTAGTACTGGAACATCCAGTGGTAGCGCGAGGCCGTCGGGTAGCAGACCGTCCAGATGGACGAGAGGTGCCCGATGCGCACCGGCAGCCCCCTCTCGGTCAGCCGGCGGTTGAGCTCGGCAGCCCGTCGATCCCAGGTCTCGTCGAGCTCGCGATAGACCTGCTTCATCCCGGGCGACTCGAGATGGAGCAGGAACTCGTTCATCGCGCCCATCACGTAGGGATGGGCGTTGAAGGTGCCGCGCGCGAAGCAGATGTCGGCCGGCCGGTCGTCCCGGAACCGCTTCATCAGGCGGTGGTCGCCGCACACGACGCCGATCGGAAACCCGCCGCCCACCGTCTTGCCGTAGGTCACGAGGTCGGCCTCGATGCCGAAATATTCCTGGGCGCCGTGGGCTGCGAGCCGGAAGCCGACGAACACCTCGTCGAGGATGAGAACGATGCCACGCTCGGTGCAGACCTCGCGCAATGCCTTGAGCCAGGCGGCATAGGTTTCCCGGCTGACGCCGCGGTCCGGCCGGCTGGCCATCAGCGTGGAATCGGCGGGCGCTCCCTGGTTGGGATGCATGGCCTGGATCGGGTTGACCAGCACGCAGGCGATGTCGGTCCGGCGGCGCAGGACCGCGAGGGTCTTCTCCGAGAGATCCGCCAGCGTGTAGGTATCGTGCGCGGCAACCGGATTGCCAATGCCAGGCTGCACGTCGCCCCACCAGCCGTTGTAGGCGCCGCAGAAGCGCACGACCCGAGAGCGGCCGGTGTGGTAGCGCGCCAACCGCACGGCCTGCATCACCGCTTCCGTGCCCGACATGTGGAACGACACTTCCGGCTTGCCGGAGATACGGGCGAGCCGCTCGGCATTGTCGGCGACGAGATCCGGATAGGCCCCGAGAACGGGGCCCAGTCCGGCGACGCGGCGGGCGCCGCGCTCCATGCAGCCCTTGTAGAAGTCGTAGCCCAGCAGGTTGACGCCGTAGGAGCCGGTGAGGTCGTAGCGCGCGGTGCCGTCGAGGTCGGTGACCTGGACGCCCTCGGAGGAGGCTACGAAGGCGCCGGCGGGCAGCGCCGCCCGGACGCGTGGGCTGAACTGGAAGGGGACCCGGTAGCTTTCGGTGAACTGCAGGTCGGAGATGTAGGGCGTCGCCTCCGAGGTCAGCCGCAGCGTGCGCCCCTCTCCCGAGCGCAAGGTCTCCGCCAGCGCGTCGAAGCCCGTCCTGCGGCGGGCCGCGATGGCTTCGCTTGCATCGTCGGCGCGGAAGAACAGGTCGCCTTCATAGACGTAGCGCGGGACCAGCCCGGCGATCCTCCGCGACATCCGCGCATGGCCGGCGAGGGACCGGTGCTTGGCCCGCGAGAGCATCAGGCGGTTGCGCAGCCTTGGTGCCAGCAGGAACAGCGCCAGCCCTCCCGCCACCAGCGCCGCGACGGTCTCGCCATCCATCAGGTTCATCATCCAGCTTCCCCGGAGTTTTCGACGTGGCCAAAAGCGTCCATTCGCAACTGCTGAAGGTCCTCCAGCAGGAGGACATCAATTTCCTGCTGACCAACCGCATCCCGCGCCGGCTCGTGACGCGCTGGATGGGCTGGTTCAGCCGCATCGAGAGCCCGGCCCTGGCGCGCGCCTCGATCGCGGTCTGGCGCCTGTTTGCCGATCTCGACTTCGCCGAGTCGAAGAAGAAGTCCTTTGGCAGTCTGCGCGACTGCTTCACGCGCGAGCTGCGCGCCGGTGCCCGGCCCCTCGACGCAGATCCCTCGATGCTGGTCAGTCCCTGCGACGGGATCGTCGGGGCGTGCGGCACCGTTCGGGGGACCGAGCTGTTCCAGGCCAAGGGCTTCCCCTACCGCCTCGAGGATCTGTTGATCGACCCGGGCCTGGTCGAAACCTATCGCGACGGCACCTATGTCACGCTGCGCCTCACCTCGAGCATGTACCACCGCTTCCATGCGCCGCACGACGCGACGGTCGAGCGCGTGACCTACGTTTCGGGCGACACCTGGAACGTGAACCCGATCGCGCTCAGGCGGGTCGAGCGCCTGTTCTGCCGCAACGAGCGTGCCGTGCTGCGGCTCCGCCTCGCCTCGGGCGGCCACCCCGTGGCGCTGGTACCGGTCGCGGCGATCCTGGTCGCCAGCATCCGCCTGCACTTCCTCGACGTCGTGATGAACATGAACTATCGCGGTGCGGCCGAAATTGCCTGTTCCACGCGCGTTCGACGGGGCGACGAACTGGGCTGGTTCGAGCACGGGTCCACGATCATCGTCTTCGCACCACGCGGCTTCCGGCTGTGCGACGACATCGCCGACGGCGCGAAGATCCGGATGGGCCAACGCCTGATGGTTCTGCCCTGATGCGACCGGGGAGCGGGAGGAGGACACTCCCTTCCCATTGCAACAGTCTCGTTGCCGTCTCGTGAGGCCGGCATGTCAGTTCGGTGACCGGCCACCCCGGTCGTGGTCCGTCAGGACCAGCCCAGCAGATCCGGGCCCATGACGAGGCTCGAGAAGGACTCGACCGTGTAGGCGCTGTCGTCGTTGCGGATGGTGCCGGTGGCCGATGCGGTGTCGATGACGACTCCCTCGCTGGCATTGGACAAGGTGACCAGAAAACTCTCGTCTCGTTCCACCAGGATCTCTCCGAGGACCCAGACCGTGACGGTCTTGCAGGCCTCCCCGGCGGCGAAGCTCACGCTGCCGGCCGGCATCTCGCCGCCGAAGAGGGAGAAGGCGGGCAAGGAGGGTTCGGTGTCGGAGGGGATCTGGCGAAAGAAGGAACCGATGTAGGAGGCGTCCACGGAAATCTGCTCGGCGGAACCCAGAAGTTCATCGAACGGGATGAAATCGGAATCGAAGACCTCGGTCCCGGATACGGCCCAGCTTACGCTGTCGGCGCCGCTCAGGTCGCCCGCGCGGGTGACGGTGAAGGTGAAGGGCGTGACGCCCAGATCGTCTTCGGGTTTGTCGGCGCCGGTGGCGGCGATCGACAGAGAGACATCGTCGTTGCGGATGATGCCGTTGGCCGAGACGGTGCCGAGGCTGGTGCCGGCGCCGGGATTGGACAGCGTCACCGAGAAGGTTTCGTTCGACTCGACGGCGGTGTCACCGGCAACGTTGACGCTGATGACCTTCGAGCTCTCGCCGGCCGCGAAGCTCACCGTGCCGGCCGGCAACTCGCCTCCCGTGAAGTCGGCGCCGTTGACCGCGGAGCCGGTGACGGCCCACTGGGCGCTTGCGGCACCGCTCAGGTCGCCGGTGCGGGTCACGGTGAAGGTGTGGGCCGTGGCGCCCCCATCGCCTTCGGGCTTGTCGGCGCTGGTGGCGGCAATCGACAGCGACGAATCGTCGTTGCGGATGATGCCGTTGGCCGAGACGGTGCCGAGGCTGGCGCCGGCGCCGGGATTGGACAGCATCACCGAGAAGGCTTCGTTCGCCTCGACGGCGCTGTCGCCGGCGACACCGATGCTGATGACCTTCGAACTCTCGCCGGCGGCGAAGCTCACGGTGCCGCTCGGCACCACGCCCCCCGTGAAGTCGGCGGCATTGACCGCCGCGCCGGTGACGGCCCACTGGGCGCTGGCGGCGCCGCTCAGGTCGCCGGTGCGGGTGACGGTGAAGGTGAACGCCGTGCTGCCCGACTGGCCTTCCGGCTTGCTGGCGCTGGTGGCGGCAATCGACAGCGAGGCATCGTCGTTGCGGATGAGCCCATTCGCCGAGACGGTGCCGAGGATGGCGCCGGCGCCGGGATTGGACAGCATCACCGAGAAGGCTTCGTTCGCCTCGACGGCGCTGTCGCCGGCGACATCGATGCCAATGACCTTCGATCTCTCGCCGGCGGCGAAGCTCACGGTGCCGGTCGGCACCACGCCCCCCGTGAAGTCGGCGGCATTGACCGCCGCGCCGGTGACGGCCCATTGGGCGCTGGCGGCGCCGCTCAGGTCGCCGGTGCGGGTGACGGTGAAGGTGAAGGTGAACGCCGTGCTGCCCGACTGGCCTTCCGGCTTGCTGGCGCTGGTGGCGGCAATCGACAGCAACGCATCGTCGTTGCGGATGATGCCCCTCGCCGAGGCGGTGCCGAGGCTGGCGCCAGCGCCGGGATTGGACAGCATCACCGAGAAGGCCTCGTTCGCCTCGACGGTGGTGTCGCCGGCGACATCGATGCTGATGACCTTCGATCTCTCGCCGGCGGCGAAGCTCACGGTGCCGGTCGGCACCACGCCCCCCGTGAAGTCGGCGGCATTGACCGCCGCGCCGGTGACGGCCCACTGGGCGCTGGCGGCGCCGCTCAGGTCGCCGGTGCGGGTGACGGTGAAGGTG
>JABMNB010000584.1 GCA_013205335.1 Rhodospirillales bacterium | reverse complement strand
TGTAGCCGAAACGTCAACCCAGCGCTACTGATTGTAGCCTATATTATTGACTGGTTAGTAAGCATGGACAACCTTGTCGACAGCTTCTTTTCGGCGATAGCTGTCGACATTCATTTCGAGGAGCTGGTTCTGCTGGGCCGCGACCTTGGCGCGGGCGAGGTCTTCGCCACGGCGCTTGTCGACGGCCGCACCGCCGCCCGCCGTGTCGGCGAACAGCGAGAGCTTGTCCATGTCGTCGTCCATCACCGGCTGCATCGCGAGGTCGGTGTAGTCGAGCCGCTTCGGGTCGTTCCTGACCTTCCGGCCGATGGCAATGCCCTGCAGGGTGAGGCGCGTATAGATCTTGAGCTTGTGCCAGAAATCGAGCGCCACCTTGAGATGGAACACGCCGATCGGCTCGATCGGCATGCCGTAGCGGCGGTCCAGGCGATACTTCATGCGCACCGCGCCGCCTTCCAGCGGATGCACACCCTCGGCCTCGAACATGATCTTGAACATGGTCATGAAGTGGGCCGGCTCGGCCGGGTCGCGGCCGGGGATCGCGCCATGGCGGCGTGCCACCGTCTCAATGTGCTCGGGCGTGTAATAGGCTTTCCAGGCGTCGCGATAGGTCTGCTCAAACTCCGCGTCGGCCATCTTCGGATGATGCACGCAGCGATGATGGACGTCGTACTTGTTGAGGTCGGGTTCCATCCATACGCCCCGCTTCCACAGGGTCTGGTGATCCTCCGAGCCGGGCAGCGGCGTCAGGATGAACAACTCGAGGATGTCGAGCGGCAGCTCCTTCTTGATGATCTCCATGTCGCGCAGGATCGAGGCGCGCGTGTCGCCCGGGAAGCCCAGGATGTAGCCGGCCCACGTCGAGGCGCCGCTGGTGTGCCACGCCTGCAGCATCTTGCGGTATTCGGTGATCTTGTTCTGGCGCTTCTTGGCGGCCAGCAGGTTGTCCGGGTTGACGTTCTCCAGACCGATGAACACGCGGTAGACGCCGGCCCAGCGCGCTTTATGGATGAAGTTCGGGATGCGATGGCACTGGGTGTCGACCTGGATGATCAGGGAGAGCTCGATGCCCTCGTTCTCCTTCAGCTCGATGAGCCGGTCGAAGAAGTCTTCCCAATGCTTGTTGCGGGCCATGTTGTCATCGGTGATGAAGAACGACGTGATGCCCTGCTTGTAGTTGTCGCGGACGATCGCTTCGAGATCGTCGGCTGTGCGGAAGCGGCTCTTGCGGCCTTGCACGTTGATGATGGTGCAGAACGAGCACTGGAACGGGCAGCCGCGGCCGAGATCGAAGCTCGACATGCCGCCCTGGTTGCGCGCCAGCGCCGACGGCGGCAGGCGCGGCGTCGGGGCGCCTTCGAGGCCCGGCAGGTCGTCCATGTAGTTGTACAGCGGCTTCATGGTGCCGTTGATCGCATCGCGAAGCACCAGGTCGAACCGGCCTTCCTCGGCCTCGCCGGCGAAGATCGAGATGCCCATGTCCATCGCTTCCTGAATCTCGGGCGGCGTGACCGGCAGCATCGACAGGCAGCCGGAGACGTGGAAGCCGCCGATCGCCACGGGAAAGCTGCCCTTCAGGAACTGGCGGGCGAGATTCACGGCGTGCGGGAACTGGTTGGTCTGGACGCCGACCAGGCAGATCAGGCCCTTGCCGCCGCTGCGCTCGATCTCGGCCATCAGCCGTTCCGGGAGCACGCGCGTATTGGTCTCGTCGATCGGCCGGATGACGATGTCGACGTCGGGGCCGAGCACCTGACGTGCCTGACAGTCCTCGCCGAGCCCATGGAGGGCGGCCAAGGTGTTCGATGGAATGTGAGAGCGAAGCCAGGTGATCGGATAGCCGTCATCATCGTAATGAGTCGGCTTGATCAGAAGCAGGTGAAACTTCGTACGCTTTAGGGCGGCGCCCATCTCAGACTTCGTCCAAGTCAAAATCCGAGCGGGGGGCCTGCCCCCCCCCTGAAACGCTACACTTGCTGGGCTTTGGGATTTTTTGAGTAAGGACAAGGCCAAGACTACTTGAGCAACTTTAGGCATTCGCCTGCTACCTCCGCGGCGGGCCGTGCGACGGCTTGTGCCATCGATCCGTTCATGACCATGGGACGCACTACGGCCGAAAGGGCGTCCTTGATAATGGTATCGGGTTTCACCGTCGGCGCGGTCTTATCGTAGATCAGTTTGGCATCACTCGACAGGCTGGCGGAACACGCCAGCGCCGAGGCCTGGTCTGCCCGAACCACTGCAGGAATTACAAGTAGCATTGTCGCACAAAATAGACCGATCTTCATTTCACGGATCCTCGTCGGTGTTGGTACTCGACACCGCGACCTCGGCCATCTGGAAGACGGCATAGCGGGCGTGGCGCACGACATTGGCCCCGATCCTCACAAGCTTCTCCCGCAGGCTGGTCAACGACTACTGCGCGACCGATCGTTCCGGGCCATCATTGCATCAGGTCGGGTTAAGCCGCTCGCGCTGCCGGCACGCAGCCCGAACCTGAATGCCTACGTAGAGCGCTGGGTCAGATCGGTCAAGGAGGAGTGCCTGTCGAAGGTGATCCTGTTCGGCGAGCGCTCGTTGCG
>JABMNB010000583.1 GCA_013205335.1 Rhodospirillales bacterium | reverse complement strand
CAGCCATGGCAGGCTGCGCACCGGCGTCCAGATCATGGCGATGCGCAACCGCGAGGATCTCTGCCTCGACGCCGGCGAGGTGATCGAGGCGGCCGAAGGAATCGTGACGCCGATCGACCCGGTCGCGGCGTAGGCATCCGGCGTCAGAGGAACGGAATTCACATGGGCGAAGTACTCCTGCAGACCACCGTCGTCGGCTCCTACCCTCAGCCGGACTGGCTGGTGAACCGGCAGATGCTCAGCAAGGGCGTGCCCCGTACGCGCCTGAAGGAGCTTTGGCGCGTGTCCGAGCCGTGGCTCGAGCAGGCCCAGGACGATGCCACTCTGCTTGCCATTCGCGACATGGAACGCGCCGGTATCGACGTCATCACCGACGGAGAGATGCGGCGCGAGAGCTACTCGAACCGCTTTGCGACCGCCCTCGAAGGGATAGACGACGAGAATCCCGCGGAAATCGTCAACCGCAACGGCAGCCGCACGCCGGTGCCGAGGGTCGTATCGAGGATCCGGCGGACCGGGCCGGTCGAGCTGCGCGACATGCAGTTCCTGCGGGCCAACACCGAGCGGCTGGCCAAGATCACGCTTCCCGGCCCCTTCACCATGGGCCAGCAGGTGAAGGACGAGTTCTACAAGGATGCCGAGGCGATGTGCATGGATTATGCCGCCGCGGTGAACGAGGAGGCGCACGAGCTCGTCAAGGCGGGCGCCGACGTGATCCAGCTCGATGAGCCGTGGCTGCGCAACAATCCCGAGGAAGCCAAGCGCTACGCGGTGAAGGCGATCAACCGCGCCCTGCAGGGCATCACCGTGCCGACCGTCGTGCACCTCTGCTTCGGCTATGCCGCCGTCGTGACCGGCCTGAAGCCCACCGGCTATTCGTTCCTGCCGCAGCTTTCGGACACGATCGCCCAGCAGATATCCATCGAATCCGCGCAGCCCAAACTCGACCTCGGCGTGCTGAAAGACCTGGCCCCCAAGAAGGTGATGCTGGGCGTGATCGACCTCAGAGATCCCGAAATCGAGACGCCGCAGAAGGTCGCCGACCGCATCCGCGCCGGCCTGAAGCACATCGGCCCCGACAGGCTCCTGCCCGCGCCCGATTGCGGCATGAAGTACCTGCCGCGGGCCATTGCGTTCGGAAAGCTCAAGGCCCTGAGTGAAGGTGCCGCGATCGTGCGGAAGGAACTCGGCTAAGCGCCGCCCTTGCAGGCCAGCGTGCCGTAATCGCGCTTCCCCGAAATCTGCTGGATCACCATCGTCTCGGGAGGCTTGACGGATTGCATCCACGCCTCGACGAGTTCCTCGTTCGAGCTGAGATCGAAGAAGAGGCAGCCTTTGCGCATGCCGGCGACCTTGGCGATCCAGGCCTTCTGTTCCGACCGCAGCCAGATGCTGTTCTTTGGTGAGGTGATGCCCGAGAGCGAACGCAGGCCGCCCAGGAAATAGAACGAGTCGGGATGGGCGACGAGTTCATCGAACTTGTTGGTGCCCAGTTCGACAGGCCGCCCCTGCAGGCGGTCACGCAGCAGGCCGAAAACCTCTTCTGCTTCGGCGAAATCCGGGTGGTTGCGGAATGCTGCCTGGTATCGGGGAAGCGGCGAATAGAGCGCAGCGGGGCCGGAGACCTCGCCCCGGTGGCTGCGCAATTCGCCATAGAGATTGAGCGTCGCAACAGAATCGCGCCAGATGCCGCCGAGACCCACCACTCTTCGCTCGACTTCGGCCCGTCCGGAAATCGCAGCCTCGGCGATCACGGCCACCGACACGACCATCAGCGCAATGCGTGCCGTGCCGGGGGCCAGACCGCGCCACAAGAAGAGCGGCAGCATCAGCAGGAACAGCGGCAGCAGGAACGACGGCCCCGCCAGATGAGACGTATCGGAGCGCAGCAGCGAAAAGAGGTGCAGCACGAAAGCTCCGACCGCCACGCCCGCAAACTTCCGGACGAAATCTCTCCCCTGCTCGTCTGCCTTTCTCCACGTGCGGCCCAGGAATGTGGCGAGGACACCGAGTGCGAGCAGGAGGAGGAAAACCAAGCCGTACGTGAGGATTAGCTGCCTGAACTCGCCGGAAGCCAGCATCTCCGACTCCAGACGGCCATCCACGATGTTCCAGGTGACCTGCAGGCCGAGATTGTCCGACCATATCGAATTGGACACACCGGCCATCACCAGGCTCGACTTTGCATTGGCGAGCGCGGCTACTTCGAAGAAATGAGACGGACCCACGAAGCTGGAGACCAGGGCGACGAAGAGCACGCCTCCGGTGACGACGAACAGCGCTGCGAACCTCGCGAGCCCCTTCAGCGACATGCCGGACGCGGGCCCGAACAGCGCGAGTGAGAAGCCAAACACGAGAAAGCCGCCCGTCAGGCTTTCCTGGCTCAGGAAGCCTCCCGCCCCCCAGAGTGCGCCTGCCAGAACGGCCGCCAGCCAACCGCGCCGCGCCGAATTTGCCCCGAGCAGCAGCCAGGCGAGCCACAGCGACAGAACGGGTATCACCAGCCATCGCGTGAGCACGGCCCATCCCGCCAGATCGATGCGCTCGACGGGGCTCGGCCAAAGCGTCCAGCCGACCAGCCCCGCAAAGGCCCATCCAAAGCCCAGGAACTGCTGCACCACGACGAAGAAGACAATGATGCAGACGATATTGAGCAGGAGGTTGGCGGCGAAGAAGCCGTGGTTGCTGAAATGCACGAGGTCGGTGAGAGCGCTCAGCAGAAGCTGGTTGCCAGGACCGTACTGTGTCTGCGCCTCCAGGTAAGGCGTCGCGCCCAGCTT
>JABMNB010000582.1 GCA_013205335.1 Rhodospirillales bacterium | reverse complement strand
GTGGTCGACGGTGCCGTCCCACAGGGTTACATTGTCATGGACCGTGCCGCCGAACAGGCGGATGTCCTGGTCGACCGAAGCAATGATCTTCGACAGGCGTTCGCGTCCCCAGGCGTGCAGCGTGTGGCCGTCGACCTCGATCTGGCCCGATCGCGGCTCGAACAGTCCGGTGATGAGCTTGCCCAGGGTGGACTTGCCGCTTCCCGATTCGCCCACCAGCGCGACCCATTGACCCGGTGGCACGTCGAGCGAGAAATCCTCGATCAGCGGCGGTTCGAGGGCGCTGTAGCCGAAGCTCACCCCCTGCATCGACAGATGGCCGGCGGCACGCGCCTCGGGTGGCGCGTCGGGTGCCCGGGAAAAACGCCAGTCGCGGCGGTAGTGCAGGACGTCGTCGAGCCGCGACAGGTCGGCCGAGGCCTGCTGCACCTTGCCGGCCGCACCGACCATCTGCTGGACAGGCGCGGAGAAGCTCATCAGCAGACCCTGGAAGGCCACCAGCATGCCGATGCTCAGGTTCCCGTGAATGACCTGGAGGGCACCGATGCCGAGGACCGCGGCAGAGGTCAGGCTGAGCAGGACGGCCGGCAGCAGATTAATGGTCTGCTGGTGGATCGCCAGTTTCTGTTCGGAGTTGATGGCGCGTGCATGGTAGCCAGCCCATTTCGAGAAGAAATCGCTTTCGCCGCCGGTCGACTTCAGGGTTTCGATCGACTGCAGGCCGATGACGGAGATCGAAAAAAGCTTCCCATGCTCTATCTGAAGCCGGAGCGCCACGTCTGCCAGGGACCGGTTGATCAGGCGGAGGACCACGATGTTGAGAGCCGCGCTGCAGAGCACGATCGCCGACAGCAACATGTCGTAGGAGATCATGACGGCGCCGAGAAATACGGCGGTCAGGCAGCTCGCCGCCGCGTTGCCGAAGTCGCGGGCGAGAAGCGTCGCCACCCGGTCGTTGGCCTCGACGCGGTTCACCAGATCGCCGATGTAGCGCTGGCTGAAGAAGGCGACGGGAAGGCTGAGCACATGCCACGCGAACCGCGCCGACTGTTCCAGCGCCAGCCGCAACTCGATCCGCAGCAGGGCGAGCCCCTGAAGGTAACGCAGGACAACGTTGAGCAGGAACGTGATGCCCAGTCCGATCAGCATGGGGCTCAGCCAGCCATCGAACTGCCGGATCAGGACATTGTCGACGAAGATCGCGGTCATGCCCGGCATGATCATGCCTGGGATCACCAGCATCAGGCTGATCCAGGCGACGAACGCGATCGCCGCGTTGAAGCCCTTCAGGCGACTCACCAGCTTCGACAGGATGCCCCGCGCCGCCCCGCCCGGCTTGAAGGCGGGGCCCTTCTTGAGCTCCAGGCAGAGGCCTGTGAAGCTCTTGCCGAACTCCTCGCGCGAGACGCTGCGGGAGCCCATGCCGGGATCGTTGAGGTAGACCTTGTCGCGGGAGACGCCCTCGACGACCAGGAAATGGTTGAAGTTCCAGAAAACGATCACCGGAAAGACGCCGGCAAGGACTTCGTCGATTTCACGACGCATGCCTACGGCTTCGAGACCGTAGCTCCGCGCTGCCCGCAGCACATTGCCCGCCTTGCTGCCGTCGCGGGAGACGCCGCAGGTCACGCGCAGTTCCTCGAGCGGCACACGCCGCCCATAGTAGGCGAGCACGATGCCGAGCGCCGCCGCGCCGCATTCCACGACCTCCATCTGGAGGACCGTCGGCGTACGGACCCGCCGCGTCGAGAACAGGCCGAACAAGGCGGTCACCCCCCCTGGAGGCTGAGCAGCTTGCGCAGCGCCGGAATGACCAGGCTGATCGGCCGTACCTGGTCGACGATAATGTCGACGGTGACAACGGTCCCGGGGGTGATCTTGTAGGGTGGTCCCGTTCCGTTCCACCAAGCGAAGCCGCTCGGGTTGGTCTTCACGGGATCGAGAGCGATCCGGGCGAGCAGCGGAGAACCATCGCCAAACAGGCTCTTGGTCAGCTGGGAATTGTGCAGTATCTGTTCCACGTGTTCGAGCGATACGTCGCCATCGGAAACGAAGTCGACACGGCCCCGCATCGAGCCGTACTCCTCCTTCTTCGTGCCGTACGGCGCGATATACGCTCCCATGCCCACCGTCACGCGCTTGCGCGTGTCGCCGCGCAGCAGGGCCATCACCTCGAGAGTATCGGTGCTGCCCGGATCGACCGTG
>JABMNB010000581.1 GCA_013205335.1 Rhodospirillales bacterium | reverse complement strand
GGCGGACGCAAGCATCCGCAACAGGAGTTCCTGCAGGTCGACACGACTAACATCCTGTTCATCTGCGGTGGCGCTTTCTCGGGCCTCGACAAGATCATCTCGATGCGCCGCCAGGGCACGTCGATCGGCTTTGGCGCGGAGGTTCGAGGCCCCGAGGATCGCCGGACCGGCGAGATTCTGAAGGACCTCGAGCCGGAGGATCTGCTGCGCTACGGGCTGATTCCCGAGTTCGTCGGCCGCCTGCCGATCATCGCTACCCTCGAGGACCTCGACGAGGTCGCACTGATCGAAATCCTGACACGTCCGAAGAACGCCCTGATCAAGCAGTATCAGCGGCTGTTCGACATGGAGAGCGTCAAGCTCAAGTTCTCCGACGATGCCCTGCGCGCGGTCGCCCAGAAGGCGATCCTGCGCAAGACCGGCGCCCGCGGGCTGCGGTCGATCATGGAGACGGTTTTGCTCGACACCATGTACGACCTTCCGTCGCTCGACGGGGTCGAGGAAGTGGTGATCAATCGCGAAGTGATCGAGGGTCGCGCCCAGCCGCTTTATGTGCACGGCGAGCGCAAAGAAGGCATTGCGGCTGCTCCGGCCTGAGTTTTGCTGCGTCGGCGACAACCGTCGCCGGCGGTCTCCGCGACGGGGCTTGAACAACCCTCTGTTCAAGCCAATCTCTGACAACGAGTGCCTGCGTTCGCGTGTCGTGGATTGCCCACAGGGGATCCCCGGCCGAGGCGCGGGCAGCTCTAACAGCGTACGTTGAGAGGCATCATGAACGCCCCCATTCAAGGAACCGTCTATCCCGTCCTGCCGCTGCGCGACATCGTCGTGTTTCCCGGCATGATCGTCCCGCTCTTCGTCGGCCGCGAAAAGAGCGTCAAGGCCCTGGAAGAGGTCATGAAGGACGACAAGCAAATCCTGCTGATCGCCCAGAAGAATGCCAGCCAGGACGATCCCGGTCCCGAGGACATCTACACGATCGGCACGCTCGGCACGGTACTGCAGCTGCTCAAGCTGCCGGACGACACCGTCAAGGTGCTTGTCGAAGGCGGCCGCCGCGTGAAGATCGTCGGCTACAACGACCGCGCTGATTTCTTCGAAGCGCGCGCCATCGACATGGAGGAGACGGCCGGCGAGAGCGCCGAGGTGCAGGCGGCCGCACGCACCGTGGTCTCGGAGTTCGAGAACTACGTCAAGCTCAACAAGAAGGTACCCCCGGAAGTCGTGGTCTCGATCAACAAGATCGAGGAGCCGGCGAAGCTTGCCGACACCATCTCCGCCCACCTGGCGCTCAAGGTCGCCGAGAAGCAGCAGCTCCTCGAACTCGACTCCGTGTCGAAGCGCCTGGAGCGCATCCTCGGCCTGATGGAAGGCGAGATCGGCGTCCTGCAGGTCGAGAAGAAGATCCGCAATCGCGTGAAGCGCCAGATGGAGAAGACGCAGCGCGAGTACTATCTCAACGAGCAGATGAAGGCGATTCAGAAGGAGCTTGGCGAGACCGAGGACGGTCGCGACGAGATCTCCGAACTGGAGAAGCGCATCAAGAAGACGCGCCTCAGCAAGGAAGCCAAAGAGAAGGCCAACGCGGAGCTGAAGAAGCTCCGGACGATGAGCCCGATGTCGGCCGAAGCGACGGTGGTGCGCAACTACCTCGATTGGATGCTGTCGATTCCGTGGCGCAAGCCTACGAAGATCATCAAGGACCTGAAGTACGCCGAGGACATTCTCAACGCCGACCATCACGGCCTCGAGAAGGTGAAGGAGCGCATCCTCGAGTATCTCGCGGTCCAGCAGCGCGTCGACAAGATGAAGGGCCCGATTCTGTGCCTCGTCGGTCCTCCCGGCGTCGGCAAGACCTCGCTCGGCAAGTCGATCGCCAAGGCAACCGGTCGCAACTTCGTCCGCATGTCGCTGGGCGGCGTGCGTGACGAAGCCGAGATTCGTGGCCATCGGCGGACCTACATCGGCTCGCTGCCGGGCAAGGTCATCCAGAGCATGAAGAAGGCAAAGTCTTCGAACCCGCTCTTCCTGCTCGACGAGATCGACAAGCTCGGCGCGGATTTCCGCGGCGATCCGTCGTCGGCTCTGCTCGAGGTCCTGGACCCCGAACAGAATACGACGTTCAACGACCACTATCTCGAAGTCGATTACGACCTGTCGAATGTGATGTTCATCACCACGGCGAACTCGCTGCGCATGGCGCAGCCGCTGATGGATCGCATGGAGATCATCCGGCTGGCCGGCTACACCGAGGACGAGAAGGTCGCGATCGCGCGCAAGCACCTGATCGCCAAGCAGGTCGAGGCGAACGGCCTCAAGGACGGCGAACTCGATATCCACGACGACGCGGTGCGTGACCTCGTGCGCTACTACACGCGCGAGGCGGGCGTCCGTAACCTGGAGCGCGAAATCGCCAACCTGGCCCGCAAGGCCGTCAAGGAAATCCTCATGAAGGGGACGGGCAAGGTGAAGGTCGGGCGCAAGAACCTCGACAAGTATGCCGGCGTCCGCCGCTTCCGTTACGGCGAGGCCGAGCTCGAGGATCTGGTCGGCATCACCACGGGTCTGGCCTGGACCGAGGTCGGCGGCGAGTTGCTGCAGATCGAGGCCGTGCTGGTCCCGGGACGCGGTCGCGTCACGGTCACCGGCAAGCTGGGCGATGTCATGCAGGAGTCGGTGCAGGCGGCGAACGCCTACATTCGCTCGCGCGCGGCGACCTTCGGCATCAAGCCGAACATCTTCGAGAAGCGCGACATCCATGTGCACGTGCCGGAAGGCGCCACGCCCAAGGATGGACCGTCGGCCGGTGTCGGCATGATCACCTCGATCGTGTCCGCTCTGACCGGTGTGGCGGTGCGCAAGGAAGTGGCCATGACCGGCGAGATCAGCCTGCGTGGGCGGGTCATGCCGATCGGCGGTCTCAAGGAGAAGCTGCTGGCGGCGCTGCGCGGCGGTCTCAAGACCGTGCTCATTCCCAAGGACAATGAGCGCGATCTGCCGGAGATCCCCGACAACGTGAAGAAGGGCCTGGAGATTGTGCCGGTCTCGACCGTCGACGAGGTTCTGGCCCGCGCGCTGGTCAAGCCGCTGGTCGCCATCGAATGGCCGAACGACCTCGACGCCGTGGCCGTCAAGCCGGCCGAAGCACCGGAGGCGGCGCGCGCCCACTGACCGCCCGTCAGATGGATTAGGTGGCGAAGCCCCGGAGCAATCCGGGGCTTCGTCGTTTTTGCCCTAACTGTGCCGTTCTGTACCCACCAACCCCACAAAATATGGTATTCGGCGTTGACGCCGTTTTCCGGGCCACCTTAAACTTGAGGCTGCCGGACCATGCAGGGGCACGCCCGTGAACAAGCACGATTTGATCGCCGCCGTCGCCGCTTCGACGAACCTTTCCAAAGCCGATGCCGCCAATGCCATCGATGCGATGCTCACGGTGATCACCAAATCGCTCAAGAAGAAGGAAAAGGTCCTTCTGGTGGGCTTCGGGACATTCCAGGTGACCAAACGCAAGGCGGGCGAGGGGCGGAACCCCCAGACCGGCGAGAAGATCAAGATTCCCGCGGCCAACGTGCCGCGCTTCAAGGCCAGCAAGGCCCTGAAGGACGCGATCAACTAGGCTTTTCCCTCGTCCCTGTGCTAACACGCGCGGCGGGCGATTAGCTCAGCGGTAGAGCATTCCCTTTACACGGGACTGGCCGGCGGTTCGATCCCGTCATCGCCCACCATATTTTGTTTCGCGGGTCATGACCTGCGCAGCGGAAGGCATTGAAATATCGGGCATTTATGCACCTCTTCGCTGGTGCAGTATGCTGTCAGCGCAACGTGAGAATGTCCCCTTTTAGCAACGTGAGAATGTCCCCTCTGTCGACTTAGGGGGAGGTGGCATTTCGTGGAAGAGGGGCTTTTGGCGATGAGCGCATCTGAGCGCGAACGATCGAGTCTGATGCGCGCTTTGTCGAAGAGGCATTTGCGGCAGACAGAGGCGGCTGAGCGTCTGTGTTTGAGCGTCCGGCAGATCAAGCGTCTGTTGCGGGGGTGGCGCGCGAGCGGGGATGCGGGTCTGATTTCACGGCAGCGCGGACGTGTGTCGCCTCGTCGGCTGGCGACGTCGAAACGGGCTCGGATCGACGATCTGCTGCGGTCGAAATATGCGGATTTCGGGGCGACGTTGGCTGCCGAGAAGCTGTTCGAACTGAACGGGATCGCAGTATCGCGCGAGACGGTGCGTCGGATTCAGATCGATCTTGGTCTGGCGCAGCGGCGCCGGCGGCGGTCTGGACGCGTTCATTCGCCGCGCGAGCGCCGACCGCGATTTGGCGAACTGATCCAGATCGACGGCAGCCCGCACGACTGGTTCGAGGGGCGCGGTCCGCGCTGCACGCTGATCGTGTTCATCGATGACGCCACGAGCCGTCTGACGGCGCTGCGATTTGCGCCGACGGAAACGACAAAAGATTATCTGGGCGCGCTGCGGGCTCACGTTCTGGCCCATGGCGTCCCTCTGGCCTTCTATAGTGATCGGCACGGCATCTTCCGGGTCAACGCCAAACAAGCGCAGTCCGGGGACGGTTATACGGAGTTCGGGCGCGTGGCCGAGCGACTGCGCATCGAACTCATCCAGGCCACGACCCCGCAAGCCAAGGGCCGGGTGGAGCGGGCCAACCAGACTTTGCAGGACCGACTGATCAAGGAGATGCGGCTGCGCGGCATCTGCGACATTGCCGGCGCGCAAGCCTTCGCCGACGCGTTCATCACGCTGTGGAACGCGAAATTCGCCAGGCCGCCACTGGACGACGCAAGCGCCCATCGGCCGTGGACGAAAGACCCCGGGGCGCTCGACGAAGCACTCGCGCGTCGCGAGAATCGACTGCTCTCGAGGGCCTTGACGTTCAGCTCCGGCGGCAAGGTCTACTGCATCAAAACCACCGGCCCGGGAACGGCGCTGCGCGGCGCACGCGTCACGCTGCTGCACTTTCAGGACGGGGCGATGCGCGTCGATTACAAGAACCGTCACTTGACCTACACCCATGTCAAAACGAACCCTGGCCCCGCTCCGGCTGAGGACGAAAAGACCCTCGACGCCCGAATGTCCGAGATCGTCGCGGCCAGCTCCGCCAAGCCCCAAACTCAACCGCCCAGCCCGCCACGGCGTGGATAACGCCGGTCTTCGCTAGGGCGCTATGGGGCGCACGCTCAGCCCGGCGTTACCCACCCCCACCAACATCGCCTGCCAAAAACCTGCCAAAAGGGGACATTCTCATGTTGCTGTAATAGGGGACATTCTCACGTTGCGTTGACAGCATAGGCCAGCGTGTTGACATGTTTGACATCATGGCCGCGCGCGACAGCCTTGTGCCCCCAAATGCAGGCGCGGTCCGGAAAGCCCCCAAGTGCCGAGCCGACGCCAAGATAACTCGCCGCGCCCGTGCCGAGGTCCTGTCCGTACACGAGTGCCGATTCGATATCGCGTTCCGGGACGAACAAGGACCAGGCCTGTTCGAGATGGTGCATGGCGGTTGGCAGCCTTCCGGCGACCAGTGAAGACGTTCCCATCATCCTGTGT
>JABMNB010000580.1 GCA_013205335.1 Rhodospirillales bacterium | reverse complement strand
TGAGAATCTGCTCGTAGATGTCGCCGAAGTGCTGGCGCTCGGTCAGGTCGTTGAAATCGACGCCGGCGATCTTGTTGACGATTTGCCTGATCAACTGGCCGGATTTCATGTAGTTGTAGGCGTCCTCGAACACGTCCTTGACGACGCGCCGGCGGTCGCCGGGCCTGGACGAAGTCGGCAGGTTCTTCAGCGCCGGAAACAGGTCGCCATTGACGAAGGCGAGAAGCTCGTCGCCGGTGATGCCCTCGGGGTCCGCCGCCCATGTACGCCACTGGTACTTTTTCGGGATCGGCGAGCGGTAGTCCGAACTCAAAATTTCGAGTTCCTGATCCTGATCGTCGATGATCTTGAGGAAGAACATCCAGCACAACTGGCTGATGCGCTGGGCATCGCCATCGACGCCGGTGTCCTGGCGCATGATGTCCTGAATTGATTTGACGATGGTGCGGACGGACATTTCTAAATGCTTCCTCGTACTTACTTGGCAAGACCTTTGGAAAGTTCTGTGATCACCTCCTGACGGAACTCCGCCTCGACTTCTTCTCTAAGTTGCGCCCTAAGCCGAAGAAACTTGGCTCGAAATTCTGCCCGAATGGCATTTTCAATTTTCTCAACCTCGGCTGAATATGCCTGATCTCGCATTTCTTCGATGATCTTCGATGTAGCTTCCATTTGTAGCCTTATTCTGACCTCCTGTTCGGCTTGGCGGCGCAACTCTTGACCCTCACTCTCCAGAATATGGTCATGGAGCTCGCGCAGGAGTTCGATGCGTACACTCCGATGCCCCTTTGCGACTTCAGCGCGAGCCTGGGTCAACACCTGTTCTCGCGCCTGCTCCTCGATCGCTTCCATTTCTCGTGGGTCCGACTTCAGACTTTCAATTGCGGCTTTTGTCGCCTTGCTTCGCACATCTCGTTCAATCTGGGGCGCAACTCGGGCTCTGATCTCCCTCTCTATGACAAGACGCATTTCACCCTCAAGCTGAGCTTGAAATGCCGCCTCCGCCTCGCGTCGTAACTCCGCGACTAGTTGCGACCTAATTTCCTGCTCCAGCCTGCGCTTCGTCTCAATTGCCCACATGCGGATTTCAGACGTCGTCATGCTACTTGCTCCACATACAAGGCACATTGCAGTTCGTGAACGGCTTTCTCGAAGCCTTGCCGGTCACCGAATGCCTTGATTAGTTGGACGACGCTGCCCATCGCGTTGAACGGCGCGATCTTCAGCACGTTGGCATCGTCGAGATTGAGCACGCCTTCGTCGGCATACTTGGCGAGCAGGGCGTCGAGCACCGCACGGGCCTGCCCGCCGTATTTCGTGAACACGTCGCGCTTCTTGACGTTGTCCGCCCGCTCGCGCCGCGTCAGCGGCTTCTTGTCGAAGGCGACATGGCAGATCAGGTCGAAGGGGTCGAGGTCCTTGCCCAGTTCCTCGGCGATGGGATCGAGCGGCAGGCCCTCGGCTTCCAGTTCCTCGATGATCGCCTGCTTGCGCTCGGCCCCTTTCCAGCGCTTGAGGAAATCGTCGAGGCTGCTGAAGCGTTTCTTCAGCGCACTTTTGGTGTAGTCCCGCAAGGATTCGGTGACGAGCTTGCCGTTCTCGTCGAGATACTCCACGCGCTCGGCGATGATGCGCACCGCCACGCCATCGACATAGACCTTCTTGATCGGGCCGCCTGGCGGCAGCGGTAGGCCTGGCTGGTCCACGATGGTCTCGCCAGGGCCGGGCGTGGGTGACGGCGATTCGCCGTCTTCGCCTGTCGGCGGCACGTCATCGGGTGGTGCGATGGGGTCGTCCCCGCCGGGCTCGTAAATCTGCACCGGCTCGCCATCGAAGTCCGGGTCGGCGAAATGGCTGGTGGCGCCCCGGAAGTCGATCAGTGTGAAGTAGAACTTCTTGGTGTCCTCGTGAACGCGGGTGCCGCGTCCGACGATCTGCTTGAACTCGGTCATCGAGCCGACTTCGCGGTCGAGCACGATCAGACGGCAGGTCTGGGCGTCCACGCCAGTCGAGAGCAGCCGCGAGGTGGTGACGATGACGGGATACTTCGCTTCCGGATCGATGAAGTTGCCAAGCTGGTCCTGCCCGTCCTTGTCGTTGCCGGTGATGCGCATGACATAGCGGTGGTTTTCGGCGACGAGATCGGCGTTCTCGTTGATAAGCGCCTTGCGCATCCGGGCCGCGTGTTCGGTATCGACGCAGAACACGATCGTCTTCTGGAAGCGGTCGCCGCTTTCCTTCAGGAAATCCGTGATCTTCTTGGCGGTCAGCTTGGTGCGATCGTCGAGCACCAGTGTCCGGTCGAAATCCTTGGCGTTGTAGATGCGGTCCTCGACCTCCTCGCCTTCGCGATCGACCGTGCCTTTTTCCGGCCGGTAGCCTTCGACATCCTTGTCGATATGGACCTTCACCACCTTGTAGGGCGCGAGGAAGCCGTCCTTAATGCCCTGCTTCAAGGAATAAGAGAAAACCGGATCGCCGAAATACGCGATGTTGGAAACGTATTTGGTTTCCTTCGGCGTGGCGGTGAGGCCGATCTGCGTCGCGCCGGAAAAGTATTCGAGGATTTCACGCCACGCGGAATCCTCGGCGGCGCTGCCGCGATGGCACTCATCGATCACGATCAGATCGAAGAAGCCCGGCGAGAACTCGCGGAACAGCTTTTGCCGCTCCTCGGGACCGGTGATGGCCTGATAGAGGCCGAGATAGACCTCGTACGCCTTGTTGATCTGCCGCTTGGGATCGAGGGCGGTCACCAGTTCGGTCACGCTTCCGTCGGGCTTCTCGATGGTCTTGGCGTTGACGCTGAGTTTCGCCATGACGCCGCCGAAGGGCCGGAAGTCGTTGACCATCGTCTGGTCGATCAGGATGTTGCGGTCGGCCAGGAACAGGATGCGTTTCTTCCGGCCGGCCTTCCACAGCCGCCAGATGATCTGGAAGGCGGTGTAGGTCTTGCCGGTGCCGGTGGCCATCACCAGCAGGATGCGGTCGCGGCCCTTGGCGATGGCCTCGATCGCCGCGTTGACGGCGTTGACCTGGTAGTATCGCGGGGCCTTGCCGCTGCCGTCGTCGTAATAGTCCTGAAGGACGATCTTCTCGGATTCCGGCGTCAGGCCCTTCCATGCGGCGTAACGCGCCCACAGATCGGCCGGCGATGGGAACGCGTCGAGAGCGAGGTTCGTCTCGGGCGCGCCGCCCGCGCCGGTGCGGTCGTGGAACACGAAGCTGTCGCCGTTAGAGGAAAATACGAACGGGATGTCGAGCGTGGTGGCATATTCGAGGCCTTGTTGCATGCCGTCGCCGACGCCGTGCGTGTTGTCCTTCGCCTCGATGAGCGCCAGCGGAATGTTGGGCTTGAAGTAGAGGACGTAGTCGGCGCGCTTGGCCTGGCCGCGACTGACGAGCTTACCGCGCACGATAATGCGGCCCTTGGTGAAGCTCAACTCCTCGCGGATTTGCAGCATCTCGTCCCATCCGGCCTTGCGCAGGGCCGGCGTGATGAACTTGGTGCAGATGTCGCGTTCGGAGAGGCTGCGCTTGTCCATGCCGGTCAGGCTCCCATCCGGTCGGGCATGCGCAGCCGCCTGCCTTCCTCGTCCGCCACGGCGGGATCGACGAAGGCGTTGCAGGCATCGAGTTCACGGCGGGTTTCGTCGACCGTGCGCCAGTCGATGGCGACGGTCCATTTCTGCGCAAAATCGAGCATGCGGATCAGCGGCTCGGCCCGGCCGTTCTGCGACAGGGCCTTGAGCGCCGAGAGATAGTGCGTGCGGTAGACCGTCGGGACGACGATGCGCTCCTCGCCGGCGGTAACCAGTTCGGCGTTCATCATGATGCGCGCGGTCCGCCCGTTGCCGTCGGCGAAGGGATGAATTTCGGCGACCAGGAACATCGCGAAGACGGCGCGCTGGAATGGGGTTTCCAGGCTGCGGCACAGGTCGAAGCCCTGATCGAGCGTGCCATCCACCAGATCGGGCGCGACGAAGACGGTGGAGCCCGCGCGGTTCGCCGCCAGCTTGAACTCGCCCGGGCGCTTGTCGGGGCGGCGTTCCATGATCGCCGCGTGCCGCGCCCGGAGCAGGCGGACAAGCGCCGCCCTATCCTGCGGCGTGCGGCGCATCTCCTCGGCGTCGGAGACGATGCGCCAGGTGCCGAGCACGTCATGGGCATCCTCGGGCCGCTCGTTCGGGATGACGCCGCGAAAGACGATGTCGGCGGCCTCCTCGACGGCGAACTCCGTGCCCTCGATGAAGTTGGAGAAATACGC
>JABMNB010000579.1 GCA_013205335.1 Rhodospirillales bacterium | reverse complement strand
GCCTACAACATGGCGCTGTCGCTGCGCCGCGCGAATGCGGTCAAGGATGTGCTGGTCCAGCAGGGCGTGCCCGCCACCGCGATCGCGGTCGTCGGCCGCGGCATGCAGGGCCTGCTCGTCGCGACCGGCCCGAACGTTCGCGAGCCGCAGAATCGCCGCGTCGAAATCGTCATCGCGCAGATGGCGGCGGCTGCTCCCATGAACGATGCGGCCTACTGCAAGGCGCTGGCCGCGAAGTGGCGTGCGTTAGAGCGTACGGACGCGTCGGGCCCGGCCCCGCAGGCGATCGCCAAGTGCGATGCCGGCGACTATGCGGCGGGTATCCCCGTCCTCGTGAAGATGCTCACGGACGCGAAGGTTCCGCTGCCGCCGCGCACCTAAAGGTCTGAACATTCGAAGGAAAAGGCGGCCCTCGTGGCCGCCTTTTTCTATGTCCTATTTCCCCTGGCCCGGCCGCGCCGGCAGGCGCGCCCATTGCCGGGGCTGGAGTTCGTGATACTCGATCCACGGACCGGTTTCGGCGAAGCCGGTGTCCAGGGCGCCAACGTCGCTCACCCAATAGCCGAGGGAGCGCCGATTGGGATCGAACTTCCACGTGCCGACCACGACCTCGTCGGCGACATGACCCGCGAGCCCGGGACAGAAAAGCAGGAATGGGCCCTCGTCTTTGGGCGCGGTCTCGATCGGCTGCCATGTCGCCTGCCGTAGTGACTCGATTGCGTCTGCAGCCCGCCACCGCACGTCGCCGGCAAGGTCGGCTATGAATTCTCCGGACGGGCTGAGATGCTTCCGGCACTCGGCGCGCAGTTCATCGACTATGTCCTTCATCTCAACTCCAACCGCTCGCATTCCCCCGACATTTTAGCGCACCTGCCGTTTACTTGATGTGCCGTCCATTATAATGGATCGTACGTCTAGTATGAGAGAAAACGACACCCAGCCCGGCGTCAATGATCGGATCGCCGCCCGAGTGCGCGATCTGAGAGGCCGGCGTGGCCTGTCCCTCGGGGCCCTGGCAGACGCGAGCGGGGTCAGCCGCTCCATGATTTCCCTGATCGAGCGGGGCGAGAGCAGTCCGACCGCCGTCGTCCTCGAGAAGCTGGCGACGGGGCTTGGCGTTTCCCTGGCCACGCTTTTCGAGACACCGGCCGCGCCGCCGCACCCGGTGTCGCGTCGCGACGGGCAGATGGAATGGCGCGACCCGGCATCGGGGTATCTGCGTCGCAACGTGTCGCCGGGCGGCTTTCCGTCGCCCATCCAGATCGTCGAGGTGATTTTCCCCGCGGGCGCGCGCGTGTCTTACGAGACCGCGGCGCGGCCCGGCATCACCCATCAGCAGATCTGGGTCCTGCAGGGCATGGTCGAGGTCTTGCTGGGGGAGGAGCGCTTCGAACTGCGCGCCGGCGATTGTCTGGCGATGGTGCTCGACCGGCCGATCACCTATCACAATCCGACGCCAAGGCCGGCGCGCTACTGCGTGGTCATGGTCGCGCCGCGGCCGGCCTGAGCGATGGATCTCACGGATGTCGGCGCGGCCCTGCTGAGCGCGGTCCTGCATGCGGCCTGGAACGCCGCCGTGAAGGCGAGCCGCAAGCCGACGCAGGCGATGACGGCGCAGATGCTGCTGAGCGCCGTCCTCGTCATTCCGGGGCTGTTGTGGTCGGGCCTTCCCAGCCTGCCGGCCTGCGCCTGGATCGCGGCCTCTACGCTGATGAACGTACTTACCGTGTCGGCCCTGCTGCGCGCCTACGAACTTGGAGGGTTTGGTCTCGTCTATCCCGTCGTCCGTTCGCTGGCCGTGCTGCTGGTCGTGCCTCTGGCCACGCTCCTGACCGGCGAACGGCTGGGGGCTTCAGGGCTGTTGGGCATCCTGGTCATTGCTGTGGCGCTTGTCGTCCTCGCGTGGGACGCCGCGCGCGCACAGGGAGTGACGCTGGACGCGATGGCGTGGATCGCGGCGGCCGGTCTCGGTACCGCAGCCTACATCATGTGCGATGCACAGGGCGTGCGCCTCTCGGGATCACCCTGGGCCTACGGCTTCGTCGTATCGATCACCAATGCGGTGGCGATGGGCTGGCGCCAGCGCCACGCCGGGCCGCCCCGGACCCATGTGGCGGAGCAATGGACGACCGCCCTGCCGATCGCCTTCGCCTCCGTGGGCTCGTACCTGCTCATCCTCTGGGTCTGGAGCCATGCGCCGATCGCGCCGGCGGCAGCGCTGCGAGACACGAGCGCCATCTTCGCCGTTCTGATCGCCGTATTCTGGCTCAAGGAGCCTTTCACGCGCACGCGCATCGCCGCCGTCCTGCTTGCCGCCGCCGCCGTGCCCCTGCTGCGGTTCGGCTGATCGACCCTGCGGGCGGGCTTGTGCGCCGGGGGGCCCGGTGACAGCATCGACCTCGATCACACCGTCCTGTTGCCGGCCGAGGAGACTCCCATGGAAGTCGATGGTCTTGTCACGGCGTTGGAGCGGATCGAACACGCCGCCCGGGATTTCATGCATCCGGCCGATAAGGCGGACGCGCCGACGGCGCTGCTCGACGTGCTGACGGAATGCGGGCGTGCCCTGGGACATCCCTATGCCATCGATCCCGGACTGGACGATGCGCGCAACGAAGCCGCCCGCCACTGCGCCTCGGTCCAGGAGAACCTGTCGGCCATGCTGGAGGAGGTCCGGCAGCTCCACGTGACCGTGAGCGGGTTGCTGCCGGCCCTGGTGCGGATCGCCGACCGCGAGTGACATGAAAAAGCCGGGGACAGGCCCCGGCTTTTCGATCTCCGATCTCGGGCTTTCTCAGCCTTCGTCGAGGAAGCTGCGCAGCATGCGCGAGCGGCTCGGGTGCTTCAGCTTGCGCAGCGCCTTGGCTTCGATCTGCCGGATGCGCTCGCGGGTGACCGAGAACTGCTGGCCGACTTCCTCGAGCGTGTGATCGGTGTTCATGCCGATGCCGAAACGCATGCGCAGCACGCGCTCTTCGCGCGGCGTGAGGGTCGCCAGGACCCGTGTCGTGCTCTCGCGCAGATTGCCCTGGATCGCCGCCTCGAGCGGGATCACGGCGTTCTTGTCCTCGATGAAGTCGCCGAGATGCGAATCCTCCTCGTCGCCGATCGGCGTCTCGAGGCTGATCGGCTCCTTGGCGATCTTGAGGACCTTGCGGACCTTTTCGAGCGGCATGCCGAGCTTCTCGGCCAATTCCTCGGGCTGCGGCTCGCGGCCGATCTCGTGCAGCATCTGCCGGCTGGTACGGACCAGCTTGTTGATCGTCTCGATCATGTGCACCGGGATGCGGATGGTGCGCGCCTGGTCGGCGATCGACCGGGTAATCGCCTGACGGATCCACCATGTGGCATAGGTCGAGAACTTGTAGCCGCGACGGTACTCGAACTTGTCGACCGCCTTCATGAGGCCGATGTTGCCCTCCTGGATGAGATCCAGGAACTGCAGGCCGCGGTTGGTGTACTTCTTGGCGATCGAGATCACGAGGCGCAGGTTGGCCTCGATCATTTCCTTCTTCGCCCGCATCATCTCGCGCTCGCCGTCCTGGACGGTCTTGCACATGCGGCGGAACTCGAAGATCGGCGCGCCGGCGTGATCGGAGATGTCCTTGATCTCCGACCGGATCTTCTCGATCTCGGGGCCGCGCTTCTTGGCGAAATCCTTCCAGCCCCGGCCCGAAAGCTTGCCGACCTTCTCGAGCCAGTTGGGATCGATCTCGTGCGTGAAGTAGTTGTCGAGGAAGTCCTGCCGGGAGATGCGGAAGCTTTCCGCCGTGCGCAGCAGCTTGCCCTCGAGCATCATCAGCTTGCGGTTGAGATCGTATAACGCGAGCTTGAGCTGCTCGATGCGCGCGGCGTTGATGTGCACCGTCCGCACCAGCTCGACGATCTTCTTGCGGTGCTTCTCGTAGCTCTTCTCGAAGTCGGCGCTGGGCTTCTGGCCGCGCGCGAGCGTCGACAGGCGCCGGTTCTGCACCTTCGACATCTCGATATAGACTTTGTAGATCTTGGTGAGGGTGCGAAGCACCTCGGGCTTGAGCTTCTCCTCGAGCGCCGACAGCGACAGCGCGTTCTCGTCGTCCTCCTCACCGGCCTCGACCGCGGGAGCCTCGCCCGCTTCGCCGTTCACCGCGGGCGCAGCCGGCCTCACCAGCTTCGGCATCATCGCCGGACGCGGCGTCGGCGGTGCGGCAGGCGGGGGAGCGGCGTTGACGCCCTTTCCTTCGCCGGGGGCGCCGCCGCCCTGGGTCGCCTCGAGGTCGATCACGTCGCGCAGCAGGATGCGGCCCTCGTTGATCGCGTCGCGCCAGTGCAGCAGCGCCGTGATCGTCATCGGGCTCTCGCAGATGCCGCCGATCATCTTGTCCTGGCCGGCCTCGATACGCTTGGCGATCTCGATCTCGCCCTCGCGGCTCAGCAGCTCGACGCTGCCCATCTCCCGCAAGTACATGCGGACGGGATCATCGGTGCGTCCGAGTTCCTCGTCCTCGCCGGTCGCCTCGGCCGCAACCACTGCCGTCTTGGCCGGCTCGGCCTGCGTTGCCGTGGCGGTGTCTTCCGGCTCCTCGGCCTCGACCACATTGACGCCGGCCTCGGACAGCATCGCCATCGTGTCCTCGATCTGCTCGGAGGACACTTCGTCGGGCGGCAGGGCAGCGTTCAGCTCGTCATAGGTGACATAGCCTCGCTCCTTGCCCTTCTGGACGAGCTTCTTGAGTTCGGCGCCAAGGGAGTCGAGCAGGGGTGCATCGGGACCCTCCTCACGGGCGTCGGCGGCTTCGGGCTGGGCTACGGTCGCGGTTTTGGTCGCCATTTACTCAAATCCTTGGGTGCGACAAACAGATAGAACGGCCAACGGGCCGTTATTTGGCTGCAAGAAGGGGAGGCGGGAAGGGCGGCCCCGCGAAAACTACCCTTCTACTATATGGGGCTTCAGTGCAAGCAGCGATAGGGGCAAGCCCCTGATTCAGGACGGCCCGTCTATATGGCATTGGATTCCATGCTTTCGCGCCGCATCCGGTCGAGAATGGCCTGAAGTCGCTGCAAATTCTCCTCGGACATGTCCTCTGCGAGAGCTTGCTCCGCCCGTTTCAGTTCTTCGGGGTCGGCCTGGAGTTGGCTCATATGGCGGGCGGCGCGGCGCCACTGGCCGACCCAGCCGTCGGCATCCGCCGGATCGTCGCGGAAAGCTTCCCGGGCCTTCGCCCGGGCCGAGGCCGCCAGCCGGCCAAGGCCGATCCGTTCGAGATGCTGCTCGATCAGCTGAGCTTCCAGGGAGGGGCCCCCCGTCGCGTCATCCGCGGCCGGGTCCACTCCCGATGGCACCAATGAGAGAGCGTCCAGCAATCCACTGCGCAGCCGGATCAGGTCGGGGCTGGCGATCGGCAGGGCCGCAAGGTCCTCGGCCAGAATGTGGAGCAGGGCCGGTCGCTCTATCAGGGCGCCCAGCAGGACCCGCTCCTGGCGGGAGCCGTCGAGATCGTCCCCGGCCCGCCGGGCTGCAGATCCGGCGGCGAAGGGGGCAGGCTCCGGATCACCGGGCCGGCGGAACGGCCGCCGGGCGCCGGCAGGCTGCCAGACCGGCGCTGCGGGCCGGCGCATCCGATTCAACCGGTTGCGCATCTCGGTGCGGTAATAATCGCGCACGACCGGATCGGCGATCTCCGCGACCCTTTGCTCGACGCCCCGCTGGAGGCTCGCCCGCCGCTCCGGGGTGTCGGCCGACTTGCCTTCGATTTCCATGTCCCAGACCACGTCGGACAGGGGACGGGCGAGGTCGAGGACGCGGCGCACCGCCTCCGGGCCGCGCGTACGGATCAGGCTGTCGGGATCCTCGCCGGCCGGCAGGGCCAGGAACCGCAGGCTCTTGCCGGGGCGCAGCAGGGGCAGCGCGCGTTCGGCGGCGCGAGACATGGCACGCCGTCCCGCATTATCGCCATCGAAGCAGAGATAGGGCTCGTCGGCGAGCTTCCAGAGTTCGCCGAGCTGACCTTCGGTGAGGGCGGTGCCGAGCGGTGCCACGGCGCCGGTGAAACCCGCACCGTGCAGGGCAATCACGTCCATGTAGCCTTCGGCCACGATTACCGGCTGGTCGTTGGTCACCGCCTGGCGGGCCCGATCCAGGCAGTAGAGGTTGGCCCCTTTGTGGAAGAGTGGCGTCTCGGGTGAGTTCAGGTATTTGGGCTCGCCGGCACCCATGACGCGGCCGCCGAAAGCGATGGCTCGGCCACGGCGGTCGTTGATCGCGAAAATCACGCGGCCGCGGAAACGGTCGTAGGGCTCGCGGCGGTCCTCCGGCTGGATGGCGAGCCCGGCCTCGACGATCTTCTCGATCGGCACGTTCTCACGCTTCAGCGCGGCGATGACGCCGTCGCGTGAGTCCGGCGCGAACCCCAAGCGGAAATCGTCGATTACGGCGTCGGAGAGACCCCGACCCCTCAAATAGTCGAGGCCTTGGCGGCCGGCGGGCAGGCGGATCTGCTTCTGGAACCAGACGGCTGCCAGTTCGACGACCTGCTGCAGGGTGGCGGCCCGGTCGGCGCGTTCGCGCTCCGCGGGCGTCGCCCGCGGTACCGGCAGGTTGACCTCACGGGCGAGCTTCTCGACCGATTCGGGAAAGGATAATCCCTCGGTCTTCATCACGAAGCCCACGGCGTCGCCGTGCTCGCCACAGCCGAAGCAGTGAAAGAAGCCCTTCTTGTCGTTGACCGTGAAGGACGGCGTCTTCTCGTTGTGGAAGGGGCAGAGGCCGGCGTATTCGCTGCCCGAGCGGCGCTTCAGCGATACCTTCCGGCCGACGATGTCGGACAGGCTGAGGCGCGCGCGCAGTTCGTCGAGAAAGCCCGGAGGAAACGCCATCCCCTAAGATGGTCGCATGGCGCCGACCACGCCATAGGGGATAGCGGGGAAGATCAGGCGCTCAACGCCTTTTTTACCGCCGCTGACGCCTTGGCGAAGTCCATTTGGCCGGCATACTTGCTCTTCAGGGCGGCCATGACGGCGCCCATGTCCTTGACCGTCGTCGCGCCGGCGGCGGCAATCGCCTCGCGCACGGCAGCCTCGACGGCGGCCTCGTCCATCTGCTGCGGAAGGAACCGTTCGATCACGGCGATCTCGGCCTTCTCCTTGTCGGCCAAGTCGGTGCGATTGCCCTTCTCGTAGAGGGTGATCGATTCGTTCCGCTGCTTGATCATGCCCTGCATCAGCGACAGAACTCTGTCGTCGGCCACGCCCTCGCGGCTGGCCTCGGTGCGGGCCGCAATATCGGCGTCCTTGAGCTTCGCCAGGATGAGCCGAATCGTGCCGAGCGCAGCCTGATCCTTGGCGCGCATGGCGTCTTTCATCGCTTCGGTCAGTTTTTCGCGCAGCATCGCTTCAGTCCTACTGGTTGGCCGTATGCCTAAGCGGCGGAAACTAATCGTCTCACCCGCTGTTGGCAAAGCAAATAAGTTATTGAAATAGCTTAGAAATTGGCTGCCTTCGGCACCTTGACCCTCTGCGGCGGCTTGGTTACAAACCGCCCGGCTCGCCGATCGCCTCGCCCATACCGGGTCAGGGGCAAGTTCGTGCGGGTACGGAACGGACTAATTCATCATGACTTCACCTAAGACCGCCGGCGCCAATGACGCCGCGCCGCGTTGGGCCACGGCCGCGCTGGTGCTGGCTGACGGCACGGTCTTCTGGGGCAAGGGAGTGGGCGCCGCCGGCCATGCCGTGGGCGAGGTCTGCTTCAACTCCTCAATGACCGGATACCAGGAGATCATCACCGACCCCTCCTATGCCGGCCAGATCATCACCTTCACCTTCCCGCACATCGGCAACGTCGGCACGAACCTAGAGGATATCGAGACGATCACCCCGGCCGCCCGGGGCGTGGTTCTGCGCGGCGACATCACCGAGCCCGCAAACTGGCGCTCCGTGAAGCCGCTCGACGACTGGTTGAAGAGCCACAATCTGCCGGGTATCTGCGACGTCGACACGCGCGCCATCACGCGGCGCATCCGCGACGGCGGTCCGCCCAACGGCGTCGTGATTCATGCGCCGGACGGCAAGTTCGACATTCCGGGGATGCGCCGGATTGCGCTGGACTGGCCGGGGCTCGACGGCATGGATCTGGCCCTCGAGGTCACGACCAAGCAAACCTACAATTGGGACGAGACCACATGGGAGCTGGGCAAAGGCTACGGCAAGCTCACCAAGCCCAAGTATCATGTCGTTGCGGTCGATTACGGCGCCAAGCGCAACATCCTGCGTTGCCTCGCCAGTGCCGGCTGCAAGGTCACGGTCGTGCCGGCAACCGCCACAGCCGAG
>JABMNB010000578.1 GCA_013205335.1 Rhodospirillales bacterium | reverse complement strand
CCGCCGCCGCCCTTGCCGCCCAGCGCGGCCACGCCTGCCTTCACGAGTTCGACGGCACTATGGGTCTTGGCGAGATCGTCGGTCACGCCGACCACGGCCGAGGCCTTGCCGTCCTCGACACCGATCAGCGCCACGACGCCCGAGCCCAGCTTCTTCTTGAAATCGTCGGCCATGCCCTTGAGGTCCTTGCCCGGCACGCCGTTCAGCACGCGGCCGATCAGCTTGACCCCGCCGACGTTGCGCACCTCGTCGACCGCGGCACCGCCGCCCGAGCCGCCGCCGGCCAGCGCCAGCGCCTTGCGCGCATCGGACAGTTCGCGCTCGATCCGGCGCTGGCCCTCGACCAGCGCCGCCAGGCGCGCCGGCAGATCCTCGGGCCGCACCTTCAGGGTGGACGCCGCCTCGACCAGCAGATCGGCCTGGTGCCGGACATGCGCCTCGGCGGCGTGACCCGCCAGCGCCTCGATGCGGCGGACACCCGCCGCGACCGCGCCCTCGCCCACGATCTTGAACAGGCCGATATCGCCGGTGCGCCTTGCATGCGTGCCGCCGCACAGCTCGACCGAGTATTTCTCGCCGCCGGGAACGCCGGCATCGCCGCCCATCGTGAGTACGCGCACTTCCTCGCCGTACTTCTCGCCGAACAGCGCCATGGCGCCGGCGGCGATCGCCTCGTCCGGCGTCATGAGGCGCGTCTCGACTGCCGAATTGTGGCGGATGCGGTCGTTCACCTCGTCCTCGATGCGGCGCAGCTCTTCCGGCGAGACGGCCTTGGTATGGCTGATGTCGAAGCGCAGCCTGTCGGGCGCGACCAGCGAGCCCTTCTGCGTGACATGTTTTCCGAGATGGCGCCGCAGCGCCTCGTGCAGCAGATGGGTCGCCGAATGGTGCGCGCGGAGCTGGGCGCGACGGACCGGGTCGATGGTCATGACCAGATCGTCGCCGACCTTCAGCTCACCCTTCTCGACCTTGGCGTGATGGGCATGGAGATCGTCGACCATCTTCTGGACGTCGCTGACAGTCGCCTCGCTGGCGCCACTGGCCAGCCGGCCCGCATCGCCCTGCTGACCGCCCGACTCGGCGTAGAACGGCGTCTGGTTGGTCACGATCCAGCCGGTCTGGCCGGCCGTCAGGGACGAGACTTCCTTGCCGTCGAGCAGGATCGCCTTGATCTGGCCCTCGGCGCGCTCGGTGTCGTAGCCCAGGAACTCGGTGGCGCCGGCCTTGTGACGCACGTCGAACCAGATCGCCTGGTCGGCGGTGTCGCCCGAGCCCGCCCAGGCCGCACGCGCCTTGGCGCGCTGCTCGTCCATCGAGCTCTCGAAGCCTGCCGTGTCGACCTTGATGTCGCGGGCACGCAGCACGTCCTGCGTGAGATCGAGCGGGAAGCCGAACGTGTCGTAAAGCTTGAACGCGACCTCGCCCTTCAGCGTGCCGCCGGCGCTCAGGCCCCTCGTCTCGTCCTCGAGCAGCTTCAGGCCGGTGCCCAGCGTCTTCTTGAAGCGCGATTCTTCCAGCTTCAGCGTCTCGGTGATCAGCGGCTGGGCGCGCATCAGTTCGGGATAGGCATCGCCCATCTCGCGCACCAGCGTCGGCACGAGCTTGAAGATTACCGGGTCCTGAGCGCCCAGGATGTGCGCATGGCGCATCGCGCGCCGCATGATGCGGCGCAGCACGTAGCCTCGACCTTCGTTGGACGGGAGAACGCCGTCGGCGATCAGGAACGAGGTGGCACGCAGATGGTCGGCAATCACCTTGAGCGAGGCGCTCTGGCTGCCGTCGGGATCGACGTTGATCTCGTGCGCCGCCGCCTCGATCAGGGCGCGGAACAGGTCGATGTCGTAGTTGTTGTGCTTGTGCTGCAGGACGGCCGCGAGACGCTCCAGGCCCATGCCGGTGTCGATCGACGGTTTGGGCAGCGGGACGCGCTCTTCCTTGGTCACCTGCTCGAATTGCATGAACACCAGGTTCCAGATCTCGATGAACCGGTCACCATCCTGCTCCGGGCTGCCCGGCGGACCACCGGGGATGCCCTCGCCATGGTCGTAGAAGATCTCCGAGCACGGGCCGCAGGGGCCGGTGTCGCCCATCGCCCAGAAATTGTCCGATGTCGGAATGCGGATGATGCGGTCGTCGGACAGGCCCGCGATCTTCTTCCAGAAGCCGGCCGCCTCGTCGTCGGTATGGTACACCGTGACCAGCAGCTTTTCCTTGTCGAGGCCGTAGTCCTTGGTGAGCAGGTTCCAGGCCAGCTCGATGGCGTTTTCCTTGAAGTAGTCGCCGAACGAAAAGTTGCCCAGCATCTCGAAGAAGGTGTGGTGGCGGGCCGTGTAGCCTACGTTCTCGAGGTCGTTGTGCTTGCCGCCGGCGCGGACGCATTTCTGCGACGTCGCGGCCCGCGAATAGGAGCGCGTCTCCAGACCCGTGAAGACATTCTTGAACTGCACCATGCCGGCGTTGGTGAACATCAGCGTCGGATCGTTCCGCGGCACCAGCGGGCTCGACTCCACGACTTCGTGGCCGTTCTTGCGGAAGTATTCTAGGAAGGTACGGCGGATTTCGCTGACGCTTTGCATGCGGGCCTTGTAGCGTGCGCCAGCCCGCCAAGTCCAGAACGGGGAACCCAGGGGAAATGGCCGCCGAGGCCCATTCTACCGCTACTCTTCGCCTCTCGGTAGGCGACCTCAGGATCGCCCACCCGATCACCGTGCCGACCGGCCCGGTGGCTGCGGCGGACGTCGTGCCGGCTCTCCAGGGGTTGGTGAACGCCGTGGTCGCGGCTGCCGAGGCCGGCAAGGCGATTTCCTGCCGCAAGGGCTGCGGCGCCTGCTGTCGCCAGCTCGTGCCAATTTCGCGCACGGAGGCTGAACGGCTGCTGTCGACGGTCGCGGCTTTGCCAGCCGAGCGCCGGGCCATGCTGGAGGCCCGCTTCGCCATTGCCGAATCTACCCTCGCCGCCGCCGACCTCAAGGAGCGCAAGGGCCGGCCCGACCGCGAACTGTCGACCGGCTATTTTGCGCTCGGCATCCCCTGTCCCTTCCTTGAGGACGAGAGCTGTTCGATCCACCCGGACCGGCCGCTGGTCTGCCGCGAATATCTGGTTACTTCGCCGGCCGAACTGTGTGCCGGACCCGAACAGGAAGGCGTGATGCCCGTGCCCGTGCCGAAAGTCTCCCCGGCGGCGCGGGGTCTGCAGGACGAGCGCGAGGACTGGTTCCCGCTGGCGCTGCTGTTGGATTGGGCGAAAAAAAGTCCGAAGGCCGGCGCGAAGCGCACGGGGCCGGAGTGGATCCAGCGGTTTCTGAAGGGGATGTCCGCCAAGCGCACCTGAAAGGGTGTGTCAGCAATCGTGTCTGATCTGCACCGTGCAGGCTCTCGCGCATTCGCGGCTTGTAGCCAAGCCGCTGGAATGCGCTGCCGCCTGCCCCGCCCATTTCTTTGGGCGCTACAGCCGCCCAAAGAAATGGGCGGTACCGCGCGTGGGGATGCGGTACCGCCCTTAGGGACCCGGAGACAGGGGATCGGGGTCCGCTATTTCTCGTCTTCGTCGTCGTCCTCTTCCTTGCCGCCATCCATCAGGACGTTGGCCAGGATGCCGGCATTGGCTCGAACCTTGTTCTCGATCGCGTTGGCGACCTCGGGGTGCTCCCTGAGGTAATTCTTGGCATTCTCACGGCCCTGGCCGATGCGGGTGCCGTCGTAGGAGTACCAGGAGCCCGACTTCTCGACGACGCCGGCCTTCTCTCCGAGATCGATCAGCTCGCCGCTCTTGGAGATGCCCTCGCCGTACATGATGTCGAACTCGACGACCTTGAACGGCGGCGCCACCTTGTTCTTCACGACCTTGACGCGCGTGGCGTTGCCCACGACTTCATCCTTGTCCTTGAGCGCGCCGATGCGGCGGATGTCGAGGCGGACCGAGGCGTAGAACTTCAGCGCATTGCCGCCCGTCGTCGTCTCGGGGCTGCCGAACATGACACCGATCTTCATGCGGATCTGGTTGATGAAGATCACCAGCGTGTTCGACTTGGAGATCGAGGCGGTGAGCTTGCGCAATGCCTGGCTCATCAGGCGGGCGTGCAGGCCCGGCAGGGAGTCACCCATCTCGCCTTCTAGTTCGGCGCGCGGTACGAGGGCGGCCACCGAGTCGATCACCAGCACGTCGATGGCGCCGGAACGCACCAGCGTGTCGACGATCTCGAGCGCCTGCTCGCCGGCGTCCGGCTGAGAGATCAGCAGGTTGCCGATGTCGACGCCCAGCTTTTTGGCGTAGCCGGGATCGAGCGCATGCTCGGCGTCGATGAAGGCGCAGGAGCCGCTCTTCTTCTGGGCTTCGGCGATGACGTGCAGCGCGAGCGTCGTCTTGCCCGAGCTTTCCGGACCATAGATCTCGACGATGCGGCCCTTGGGCAGGCCACCGATGCCGAGCGCGATATCGAGGCCCAGCGAGCCGGTCGAGATCGACTCGATCTCCAGCGCCTCGCGCTGGCCCAGCTTCATGATGGAACCCTTGCCGAAGGCGCGCTCGATCTGGGCGAGAGCGGCGTCCAGCGCCTTGTTCTTGCTTTCCATGCCTTCTTTTTCGACCACCTTCAGCATCGCCGACATTGGCTTTCTCCTTCTTCCCATGCCCCTGTCAGGAGCGGCAATGCGGATAAGTCCGCCGCGGGTTTGATCATTCAGTGGCGCCACTGTACCCATTTTGTTCCACATCGCAACGAAACAAATAACCCACTGAAAGAACTAATGTTCTTGACACAAGTTCTAGATACGTTCTCATAGAATTATCCCCGGCTTGGGATTGTTTTCTGCCAATGCCGAGGCGTGCCTCGTCCCACTCTGCACAGTCACCTGGCCGTCGAGAGCGTGCACCCGCCCCGCCGGACTGTCCGGCGGCACGGTCAGCGCCGTCTAGACGCCCGCAAGGCGACCCCGCCTATCTCGGTCCGAGCAGGCCGGCTGTCCGGAGGCCCACAATGCCCGGCGCGTCGTAACCGATTTCCGCCAGCACCTCGTCATTGTGCTGGCCGATCTCCGGCGGATTGGAGACGAGCGGCGGACGCCAGCCCATCATCTGGAAGGGCAGCAGCGGCAAGCGGGTCTTCACGCCGCCCGGCAAGGTCGTCGGTGCCAGCGAGCCGTTGGCCAGCAGATGCGGATGATCGAACAGATCCTGCGGTCGAGCGACCGGCGCGAACGAGATGTCGGCATCGAGGCACATCTGCTCGAGCGCTTCCTTGGTGTAGGCCTTGAATACGGCAGCGACTTTCGGCACCAGCCACGGCCGCGCCTCGATGCGCAGGTTGTTGGTGGCGAGCTTCGGGTCGGCGGCCAGCTCCGGCTGCTTGAAGAATTCGCAGAAGCGCTTCCACTGGCCGTCGCTGGTGATGCCGATGAAGACCTGCAGCCCGTCGGCGGTGTTGAAGATCTCGTAGACCGCCCAGGAACTCACGCGTTCAGGCATCGGCGGCGGCGCGGCGCCGTTGATCGCGGTGATCGCGAGGTGCTGCCCCATCAGGAAGACCACCGATTCGAACAGCGCGCTCTCGACCAGCCCGCCCTTCCCCGTGCGCTCGCGCTGCTTCAGCGCCAGCACCGTTCCGAAGGCGCCGAACATGCCGCCCACGATGTCGATCACCGAAGTGCCCGCCCGCAACGGCCGGCCGCTGGGGCCGGTCATGTAGGCAAGCCCACCCATCATCTGCACGACCTCGTCGAGCGCCGGGCGCTTCTCGTAGGGGCCGGGCAGGAATCCCTTCAGCGCACAATAGACGAGGCGCGGGTTGATCTTCTCGAGATCCGCCGGCCCCAGTTTCCGCTTGGCCATAGAACCCGGCGCGAAGTTCTCGATCAGCACATCGGCTTTTTCCAGCAGCTTCACCAGGACCTTGCGTCCCTCGGGAGAATCCGCGTCGAGCGCCAGGCTCTTCTTGTTGCGATTGAAGTAACCGAAGAATCCCGCCCCGAAGCCGCGCAGCTTGCGCGTCCGATCGCCATCGACCGGCTCGACCTTGATGACCTCCGCGCCGAGGTCGGCCAGGATCAAGCCGCAGGACGGCCCGAGTATGGTGTGGGTGAGTTCGACGACGCGGACGCCGTTCAGGGGCGGTTCAAAAGATGAGGTCATGCCCCATCAGATACCTCACCCTGCTGGGGCGAGCCACGTGTCGATGTCCTTGGTGAGCGGCAGGCCGGCGGCTTCTGCGAGGATACGATGCCCCATGCTGGCGCCGACCATGAATGCTTCCTGGTGTGGCAGAGCATTGGCCTTGAGCATTGCACGAAGCGCGGGCCCGTCGTGGCCCCAGCCGACCGCCTCGACCTTGCCGTCGAAGGCGCGGTTGAGGAGGCTGATAAAGCCGGCGCGCTCCCCGTCCGACAGGCCCGGCACGGCGTCGATGTCACCCAGGATGAAGAGACGACCGCGGAACTTCGCCACCAGGGCAGCGATGGAGTTGCGCGGCTCGACGATGATTTCGCTGTTCGGACCGCGACGGACGCGGGCAGCCAGCGACAGCGGCATCACGGCGGCGCCGAGATGGGCGCCCGAATCCATCAGGGCCGAGGTGAGTTCGCGATAGGTTATGCCCAGCCGCTCGGCCCGCTTGAGGCGCATCATCGCCACTTCGGGCTTGGGTGTCTTCCAGGCCTTGGCGGCGGCGCGGCGCCACACCCAGGCCTCCCACGACATGTCGAAGGTCGGTCCGTTGTTGTGCCCGATGCCTGGACGGCGTAGCAGCACCTCGACATTTGCATGCCGGACTGCAAGACGGTCGAAACGATCACCCATTGCGCCTATTCTAGAGCAGTTCGGGCGAAGGTAAAACGCGCTATACGAACGCCAATGACCTCATGCTGAGGAGCGAGCGCAGCGAGCGTCTCGAAGCATGGGAACGAGCACTTCGCTTGTCGCCCACCCTTCGAGACGCGGCCCTTCCGGGCCGCTCCTCACGGTGAGGTCCAGGTCAGGTGAGGAGCGAGGCGTGGACGATTTTCAGGTCGATGTACTGGTGGTGGGTGCGGGCAATGCCGCGGCGTGCGCGGCGCTGGCCGCACGTGAGACGGGCGCGTCGGTCGCCATGCTGGAGGCCGCCCCCGAGGCCGAGCGCGGCGGCAACAGCACCTACACGGCCGGCGCCATGCGCGTGGTCTTCCACGGCGTCGACGATCTGGTGCAGCTCTATGACCTG
>JABMNB010000577.1 GCA_013205335.1 Rhodospirillales bacterium | reverse complement strand
GCATACAACAACACCCCGCGCAAATGCCTTGGGTTCAAGACACCGGCCGAGGTATTCATCGCTCAACTGTTGCACTTCAAACTTGAATCCACACCCTCGCTGCGCTCGGGATGACAAAGTGCGTACAAATCGAGCCGGCTGGACAAACTCGGGGGCCTGAGTCGGACACTCCCTGGATTGTAACGTAGCGTTGCCGCTGCTAGCGATTTGCGGGACCTCTTTAATCTTTCCCCGAACACTCCTGCCGTCACCCGGGGGAGGAGCATGATCAAGACGTCACATGCCCTTCGTATTGCGGCAGGTCGTCGGTGATGGTGAACCACGGCGCCATCGAGCCGACGAAGATGTGTGCGGTCGGCCGGACCGAGGGTGTGTCGACCAGAGTGCCCAAGGTGACGCGCACGCAGGCAACGTCGCGCGGCGGCAGTTCTGGCAATGGCAGTTCAGCGCGCAGGGGAAGGCATCCGGCACCACGTACTGTATGTCGCCGCACGGGCATTTTCCGTGCAGCGTCGCCGGCACGATCAACCGAAGCGGCCGGGGTCGCAGGCCTGGAACGCGGACGGCAACTGCTCGCCCTCCATCAGGCGGGCGATCAGGCGGCCGGTCGCGGTGGCGAGCGTCAGGCCAAGATGCTGGTGGCCGTAGCCGCAATAGACGTTGGCGAAGCGGGGCGCGCGGCCGATGGCGGGCCGGTAGTCGGGCAGGGTCGGGCGCTCACCGATCCAGCGGCTCTGCTCGGCGCCGCCGACGCCGGGGAAGATGTCATTGAGATGTTTCTTGAGGAGATCGGCGCGATGCCATGACGGTGGCTGATGCGGCGCGGCCAGCTCGACCGTGCCGGCGATGCGGAGCCCCTCGGACATCGGCGTGAAGAACAGGCCGCGGTCGGGCGGGCTGACCGGCAGGTCGAAACGGACATTGTCCGGCGCGACCATCACGTGATAGCCGCGCTCCGCGACCAGCGGCGCATTGAAGCCGAGCAGGCGCGTCAGCTCGCCCGAGGCCCGGCCGGCCGAGATCATCACCGCCTTGGCCGGAAGTTCCGAGTCCGTGAGCTGTACGGCGGTGACGCGATCGCCGTCGCGGCGGAAGCCGCGCACCCGGCCGCGCAGGATGGTGCCGCCCTCGGCCGCGAAGCGCTCGGCCAGCGTGGTCACGACCTTGTGCGGATTGATGGTGTGCGAGGCGTTCGGATAGTGGATGCCGCGCATGATGGTCGGGCTGAGGCCCGGCGCCAGCTCGCGTGCACGGTTGCCGTCGACGATTTCGAACTCGGTGCCCTTGCCCGACTGCAGGCCGCGCATCTCGTCGGTTCCCTGGAACGACGACTCGCTTTCATAGACGTAGAGCGCGCCCCGCGTGCGGAACAGTTCGCCGAGGCCGGAGGCCTGGATCTCGGCCTTCCACGCGATGTCGGCCTCGAGCATCAGCGGCTTGAACATGTCCTTGCCCTTCTGGACCTCCGTCGGACTCATCGCCGCCAGGGCAAAGCGCGCCATCCATGGCAACAGCCAGGGCAGGCTGGGCGGATGGATCGTGAGCGGACCGTTCCGGTCCATCAGCATCTGCGGCACCTTCTTCAGCGTCGCCGGCCGGGCGAGCGGGATCAGGCTGTCGACCGACAGGAAGCCCGCATTGCCGAAGGAGGTCGCGTTGCCGGGCTCGGCACTGTCGAGCAGGGTGACGGTATGGCCGGCGCGCTGCAGGATGCGGGCGGTGGCGGCGCCGACGATGCCGGCACCAATGACGATCACGGGGTCGCTCATGAAGGATTCGCTCATGGGCCCAGGTTAGCACGACGCCTGCGCCAGCCCGAGGCGGCGATTGATTTGTTGCTGTGAATCCCTATTTAGGGCGGATGTCTTCCCCACAATCAGACAGTTCCCCCGGTCCCGGCTGGCATGCCACGACCATCCTCTCGGTTCGCAAGGACGGCCAGGTCGTCATGGCCGGCGACGGCCAGGTCTCGATGGGCCAGACCATCGTCAAGGGCAACGCCAGGAAAGTCCGGCGGATCGGCAACGGCCAGATCATCGCGGGCTTTGCCGGCGCCACGGCCGACGCCTTCACGCTCTTCGAACGCCTCGAAGCCAAGCTCGAGCGCCCCCCCGGCCAGCTCCTGCGGGCCGCGATC
>JABMNB010000576.1 GCA_013205335.1 Rhodospirillales bacterium | reverse complement strand
GGACAGGGCACCATCGCGCTGGAGATGCTGGCGGACGCACCCGAACTCGACACGCTGGTCGTGCCGGTGGGCGGCGGCGGCATGCTGGCGGGCTGCGCCGTCGCCGCGCGCGGCCTGAAACCCGACGTGAGGATGATCGGCGTCGAATCAGCCGGCTACTCGGCCATGCGCCAGCTCCTGGCCGGTGAGCCCGTGACCGTGGGCGGCGACACGATCGCCGAGGGCATCGCCGTGCGCGACATCGGCCATGCGCCGCTCGCCATCGCCCGGGCTTTGGTCGACCGGGTGCTGGCGGTCGACGAGGTGGCGATCGAACGCGCCATCGCGCTGTTCCTCGAAGTCGAGAAGACCGTGGCCGAAGGCGCGGGCGCCGCGGGCCTCGCCGCCCTCCTCGCCCATCCCGAAGTCTTCGAGGGCCGCAAAGTCGGGCTGATCCTGTGCGGCGGCAACATCGACACCCGCCTGCTGGCGTCGGTCCTGCTGCGCGGCCTGGTCCGCGACGGCCGCATCGTGCGCCTGCGCCTGATGATCGGCGATGCTCCGGGCCAACTCGCCCGCGTGGCCGGCCTGATCGGCGGTGCCGGCGGCAACATCGTCGAAGTGCTGCACCAACGGCTGTTCGGCGTGGTCGCCAAGGCCACCGAACTCGACGTCACCGTTGAAACCCGCGATCGCGCCCACCTGGGCGAACTCCTCGCCGCCCTGCAATCCGACGGCTTCAAGGTCCGCGTCCTGGAGGGCGCCGACGCTTAGATCCGCCGGCCGCGTGCGTCCAGCGCGTCGCCCTGCTGGACTATTTCAAGGCCAGGACGACCGTGCCCGCCGCGGCATCCGTGACCCCGAGACCGTTGCCGAGGTCTTCGAGTGTATCGCGGAAGGAATTGAGAGTAGCGATCATGGCGGGCCGCGCCGTGATGCATGCCTCCATGTCTCGCCACTCGGCAATCAGGCAGTAAGAGCGATCGCCGGTCTTGATGATGTTTGCATGCACCAGGCCTGGCCATGCTTGAGCGATGCCGTTGTGGGCGTCCAGAAATTCCTGATCGCGACCCGGCTTCACACGGAAACGTACTGCATTGAATGCAGACATTTACCCCTCCCCTTGGCCAACTGAACGATACGCACCCTCCGTGCGCTCGCGCAACCCAAGGCTGGCCGCTCGCCGCCCGGGGCTTCAGACCGAACCACCTTCACGGCCAGTAAAAAAAGCCCAAATGACACAGGGTGGGACGTAGCGGCATTCCCGCGCGCGGCCTAAAAGACCGGCCATGTCCGCCTCGACCCAGTACGTCCCCTCGCCCACGCCCGACCTGGCCCGCATCCAGCGCGCGTTGATCTCCGTTTCCGACAAGGAGGGCCTGGTCGAGCTGGGCAAGGCGCTGGCGGCGCACGGGGTGGAAATCCTCTCGACCGGCGGGTCGGCCAAGTCGCTGCGCGACGCCGGGCTCACGGTGGTCGAGGTCAGCGACCATACGGGCTTCCCCGAGATCATGGACGGGCGGGTGAAGACGCTGCAGCCCTCGATCCATGGCGGCATCCTCGCCCGCCGCACCGACACCGGCCACCAGAAGGCGATGAGCGATCATAAAATCGCGGGCATCGATCTGGTGGTGGTGAACCTCTACCCGTTCGAGGCCACGGTCGCGCGCGGCGCCGACTTCCCGACCTGCGTCGAGAACATCGACATCGGCGGCCCGGCGCTGATCCGCGCCTCGGCCAAGAACCACGACTTCGTGACGATCGTGGTCGATCCCAAGGACTATGCCCCGGTGCTGGAGGAGCTGGCCGCCCACAAGGGCGCCACCACCCTCGCGCTGCGCCGCAAGCTGGCGGCCAAGGCCTATGCCCGCACGGCGTCCTACGACTCGGCGATCGCCAACTGGTTCGCTGGCCAACAGGGCGAGACGTTCCCCGAGCGGCTCACGATCTCGGCGGAGCGCGTGCAGACGCTGCGCTACGGCGAGAACCCGCACCAGAAGGCCGCCTTCTACAGCGACGGCAGCAAGCGGCCGGGCGTCGCCACGGCGCGCATGATCCAGGGCAAGGAGCTGTCCTACAACAATATCGGCGACACCGAATCGGCCTACGAGTGCGTCGCGGAGTTCGCCCAGTCCGCCATCGTCGTCGTGAAGCATGCCAATCCCTGCGGCGTGGCGGTCGATGCCGACCAGTTCGCCGCCTATCAGAAGGCCTATGCCTGCGATCCCGTCTCGATCTTCGGCGGCATCGTCGCGGTCAACCGCACGCTCGAGGCCAGGGTTGCGGCCGAGCTGGTGAAGCTGTTCCTCGAAGTGGTGATCGCGCCCGACGCGACGCCGGAAGCGCTGGCCATCCTCGCCACCAAGAAGAACGTGCGCGTGCTGCTGGCCGGCACCCTGCCCGATCCGACGACGACCGGCATGACCCTCAAGAGCGTCGCCGGCGGCTATCTCTTCCAGACGCGCGACAACGGGCACCTCACGAAGAGCGACCTCAAGGTCGTGACCAAGCGCGCGCCGACGGCCAAGGAGCTTGACGATCTCCTGTTTGCCTTCACCGTCTGCAAGCATGTGAAGTCGAATGCCATCGTCTATGCCAAGGACGGCGCCACGGTGGGCGTCGGCGCCGGCCAGATGAACCGCCGCGACAGCTCCCGCATCGCCGCCATCCGCGCCGCCGAATCGGGCGAGGCCGCGGGCCTGAAGATGAGCCCGGCGGTGGGCAGTGTCGTGGCTTCCGACGCCTTCTTCCCCTTCGCCGACGGGCTTCTGGCCGCCGCCGAGGCCGGCGCCACGGCGATCATCCAGCCGGGCGGCTCGATGCGCGACAAGGAAGTGATCGACGCGGCCGACGAGAAGGGCCTCGCGATGGTGTTCACCGGGATGCGGCACTTCCGGCACTGAGTCCCAAGCGCCCCAAGCAAAAAGCCCGTCGTCCTGAGCGGAGCACAGCGTAGTCAAAGGACCTCTCTTCGCTCCGATCCGTCGTGCGCCGGAAAAGAGGTCCTTCGACTGCGCGCCTTCGGCGCTCCGCTCAGGACGACGGAGATACTTACCCGACCTTGATCTGCTTCGCCGACGCCATCGCCTTGCGGCGGGCGTCCTTGACGGTGCGGCCGGTGGCGAGCGCCACGGCCATGCGGCGGTGGCCCTTCACCTCGGGCTTGCCGAAGATGCGGACGGACGTGCCGGGCTGCGCCAGCGCCTTGGCGATGCCGGTGTAGGTCGGGTCCTTGATGTTGCCATCGCCGAGAACGGGCACCGAGGCGCCGGGCTGGCAGGTGATCTCGGGGATCGGCAGGCCGAGGATGGCGCGGACATGCAGCTCCATTTCGCTCATGTTCTGCGTGACCATGGTGACCATGCCGGTGTCGTGCGGGCGCGGCGACAGTTCGGAGAACCAGACCTGGTCGCCCTTCACGAACATTTCGACGCCGAACAGGCCGCGGCCTTTGGCGCCGCACAGTTCGTTCACGACCTTCCTGGCGATGTCGCGCGCCTTGCGCAGCGCCGTCTTCGACATGGCGTGCGGCTGCCAGCTCTCGCGATAGTCGCCATCGACCTGGATATGTCCGATCGGCTGGCAGAAGCCGAAGCCGCCCTCGTGGCGCACGGTGAGCAGGGTGATCTCGTAGTCGAAGTCGATGGCGCCCTCGACGATCACCAGCCCGGTGCTGGCGCGCGTGCCCTCCATCGCGATCTTCCAGCTCTTCGCGATGTCGGCGGGCTTGCGCGCGACGCTCTGGCCGTGGCCGGAGGACGACATTGTGGGCTTGATGAAGCAGGGAAAGCCCACCGCCTCGGCGCCCGCCTTCAGCTCCTCGAGGTTGGCGGCAAAGCGATAGGGCGAGGTCGGCAGCTTCAGCTTCTCGGCGGCGAGCTTGCGGATGCCGCGGCGATCCATCGTGAGCTGCGCGGCGCGCGCCGTCGGGATGACGGTCCAGCCCTCCTTCTCCAGCTCGACCAGCGTGTCGGTGGCGATCGCCTCGATCTCGGGGACGATGAAGTCGGGCTTCACCGTCTCGACGACGTGGCGCAGCGCCCCACCGTCGCGCATGTCGAAGACGTAGGCGCTGTTGGCGACCAGCATGGCCGGCGCATCGGCGTAGCGGTCGCAGGCGATGACTTCTATGCCGAAGCGCATCGCCTCGATGACGACTTCCTTGCCGAGTTCGCCCGAGCCCAGCATCATCAGCTTGATGGCGGAGCGCTTGAGCGGCGTGCCGAATTTCCTGTTTTTCATGCGCCGATGATAGCAGGCGGGCTGATGTCGCCAACCGGGCAAGCTCCCCGCAGTCGTCTCGACCGGAGCGCCCCTCGGAAGACCCGGGCCAGACTCCGCCGCGGAGCGGACGACGAGACCGATGAGCGTGATGAGGCCGCGCGCCGAACATGCCGACGCGGTTGAGCGTCACCGCGGTCTTCATCGAGGAGGACCGGCGCGGAGAGACGCAATCGCGGAAATCCCCTCATGGGATGCGGGTTGTTGCAATTGATGGGCCTCGCGCGGTGCGCCGGGACAACGGCCGGTGTCGTTTCGAGCGCAGCGAGGCGCAGCGTCCGCAAGACGGGTCTCTCTTTCCCCTTCGGCTGCAAGCCAAGCCCGCAGGAGCAGCACCGGAAGCGGTTCCCGCGAGGTGCTTCGGTTACTTCCAGAGGAATTGACACCGCACGGTGCGGCAACCACATGTCCTGTTCGCGACGCAGAATTGTTCGCACGGAGTCCAGATGTCCTTACGTCGCCAACTGCTGGCCGCCGCCAGCCTTTGCCTTTGGGCTTTTTCGTCCACCTCCTTCGCCCAGGGCGGCCCGCCGGCCATGCCCGTCGGCGTTTCCGAGCCGATCGCCAAGCGCGTCACCCAGTGGGACGAATATTCCGGCCGCTTCGAGGCCGTCTCTTCCGTCGAAGTTCGGGCGCGTGTCTCGGGCTTCATCGACAGGATCGATTTCCGTGACGGCCAGATCGTCAAGGCCGGCGATCCGCTCTTCATCATCGACAAGCGGCCCTACGAGATTGCGGTGGAATCGGCGGAAGCCGACGTCGCGCGCAACAAGGCCCAGGTCGAGCTCGCGGAGCTGCAGGTCGGCCGCGGCGCCTCCTTGATCGCGTCCCGCACCATCACCGAGGCGGAGAACGATTCGCGCAAGGCGAATCTCGCCGTCGCCCGCGCCCAGCTCAAGTCGACCGAAGCCGCGCTGCGTAACGCCCAGCTCAACCTCGAATGGACCAACGTCACGGCGCCGATCGCCGGCCGCATCTCCGATCGCAAGGTCGATGCCGGCAACCTGATCTCGGGCGGCCAGAGTGGCGCCACGCTGCTCGCCACGATCGTGACGCTCGATCCCATCCGCTTCGTCTTCGACATCTCGGAGGCCGACCATCTTCGCTACAGCCGCCTGATCCTGTCGGGGGCCCTCGCCTCCTCGCGCGACGGCGCCAATCCCGTCCGCATCCGGCTGTCCGACGAGACCGAGTGGAAGCGCACCGGCAAGGTCGACTTCGTCGACAACGCAATGACCGCGCGCTCGGGCACGATCCGCGTGCGCGCCCTGGTCGACAACAAGGACCAGCTGCTGACACCCGGCATCTTCGGCCGCCTGCAGCTCTTCGGCGGCGAGTACGACGCGCTGCTGATTCCCGATTCGGCCGTCATCTCGGACCAGGCGCGCAAGATCGTCTTTACCGTCGGCGACGACGGCGTGGTGCAGGCCAAGCCTGTGACGCTGGGCACGCTCGTCGATGGCCTGCGCGTGATCCGCTCCGGCCTCACGCCCACCGACAGGGTGGTGCTCGACGGCCTCGCCAATCCCATGGTCCGGCCGGGCGCCAAGGTCGTCCCCCAGAAGGGCGAGATCGTCGCCAAGGCCAAGTAAGGGCCCATCATGCGTTTTTCACATTTCTTCATCGATCGGCCGATCTTCGCATCGGTGCTCTCGGTCATCATCGTGATCGTGGGCTTCATCGCCCAGCGCGGGCTTCCCGTGGCGGAATATCCCGAGATCGCGCCGCCGACCGTCAACATCACCGCGACCTATCCCGGCGCATCCGCCGAGGTGATCGCCGAAACGGTGGCCACGCCGATCGAGCTCGAGGTCAACGGCGTCGACGACATGCTCTACATCCAGTCGCAGTCGACCGGTGACGGCCGTCTGTCGATCAACGTCGTGTTCAAGCCCGGCGTCGACATCGACCAGGCCCAGGTGCTCGTGCAGAACCGCGTCGCGGTCGCCCAGCCGCGCCTGCCCGAGGATGTGCAGCGTCTCGGCATCGTCGTCCGCAAGGCCTCGCCCGACCTGATGATGGTCGTGCACATGGTCTCGCCGGACGGCAGCCGCGACCAGCAGTACATCTCCAACTACGCCACGCTCTACGTGAAGGACGTGCTGACCCGCGTCGACGGCGTCGGCAACGTGCTGGTGTTCGGCGGCCGCGACTACTCGATGCGCATCTGGCTCGACCCGGCCCGCGTTGCCGCGCGCAACCTCACGGCCGGCGAAGTCGTGCTGGCGCTGCGGGCGGCGAACCTCCAGGTCGCGGCCGGTGCGGTCAACCAGGCGCCGGCGGTGTCGCCGGGCGGGTTCACCCTGTCGGTGCGCACGCTGGGACGGCTGAGTTC
>JABMNB010000575.1 GCA_013205335.1 Rhodospirillales bacterium | reverse complement strand
GTATTGCACCCGCTCTTGCGGCTTCGTTCCCTTCGTCTAGAGGCCTAGGACACTGCCCTTTCACGGCGGCGACACGGGTTCGAATCCCGTAGGGAACGCCATTCGCCTGCACCCGCAAGAAATCCCGTACCTCGTGATTTGACGCTCCAAGCCCCAATTCGTGGTGGGCCACGGTCATGGCGTTCTTCGGGGCAAGGGATGAGAAAATCCGGAAGGGCGACTGGCTGCCTGACGCTGCTGCTGACGCTTCAATGCATCACGGCGCATGCCGAACAACCCGCCAGATGGGTCATCCAGCACAAGAAGCAGGTTCTGCTTGTCGGTTTTAGCAAAAACATCCGTGCCGGTAATCGCAGGCATTACCGGTGGCACGGCTTCATGCCCGGCCCAAAGCTTCCCGGGCAACACTTGCCGCCAAAACGTCAGACGTCGGAACAGCCCGCGTCACTGGCTCACCTTACCGCCGGCGGCGCCAACCAGGACCGGTTCGCTTCGCCATGATGCCGGGAACATGCGCTTCAGGCCGGTGATCTTCGGAAGATCGTGGCGGGCGATGTAGGGGTTGGTCGGATGAAGCGTCGCATAATCCTGGTGATAGGCCTCGGCCGAGTAGAAGGGCGCGGCATCGTTCAGCTGCGTCACGATCTTCTTCGGGAACACGCGCGCCTGATCGAGCTGCGCGATGTAGGCCTCGGCGATCCTCCGCTGCATCGGATCGGCGATGAACAGCGCCGAACGATAGTGCGTGCCGACGTCTGGCCCTTGGCGGTTGAGCTGCGTCGGATTGTGCGCGACGGAGAAGAATATCTGCAGGATCTGGCCGTAGCTGACGACGCGCGGATCGAACGTCACCTCGACGCTCTCGGCATGGCCGGTCCGGCCGGAGGTCACCTTCCCGTAGACGGCGGTATCCTTGGCGCCGCCGGCATAGCCGGAGACTGCACGGCTCACGCCCCTCACGTGTTGATACACCGCCTGCACGCCCCAGAAGCAACCGCCGGCCAGCACGGCGATCTCGGAGGTGGCATCGGGCCTGCGCTCGTCCAGCGCGGGCGGGGGCACCACGACCATCGCTTCCTGCGCTCGTGACGGTGCAGACGCGAGGACGGCCGCGCCCAGCAGGGCTAGCCCCGAAAGACGCAGGGCAAACCGCCTGCTTCGATCAACGCGGAACTCGGTCATCGATCCATTCCTCTTGTTGGGTCTTGTCGCTGCTTCTTCGGTCCGCAGCCCTCAGGCCGATCCGACCGTGAATGTCATCGCCACGCCGTTCATGCAGTAGCGCAGGCCGGTCGGCTTCGGCCCGTCGTCGAAGACATGGCCGAGATGGCCGCCGCACTGGGCGCAGTGGACCGAGGTTCGCTTCATGAAGAGCGTCGTGTCGGTCTCGGTCCCGACCGCATTGTCGAGAGGCGCCCAGAAGCTCGGCCAGCCGGTGCGGCTGTCGAACTTGGTCGCCGACGAGAACAGGGCAAGCTGACACCCGGCACAGGCGAAGGTACCCTTGCGGTGTTCATCGTTGAGCGAGCTCGAATAGGGCCGCTCGGTGCCCGAGCGCCGCAGGACGGTGTATTGGGCCGGCGTCAGGAGCTGTTTCCATTCGGCATCCGTGCGCGTCACCTTGAATGCCCCTCCGGCGGCAGCAGGCTGCGCGCGGTAGGACAGGGCGCCGATCAGCGCCACTGCACCGACACCGGCGCCCAGCATCAGGACGTGCCTTCTGTTCGACAGGATGGGATTCGACACGGTTTGCCTCCTCTGAAATCACGATGAGGGATAGACCTTTATGTGGGGCCAACCGTCGCCGTGCCCAACTGACTATATCGAGAGGTCGCCGTTACTCGCCGGGAGCGCTACTGGCGCCTGTAGGAGTCAGAGCCGATTCGGATATTGGAGCCGCCGTCCTCCTCGTAGGTCAGGACCCATTCGACGCCGAGGCGACCGTCGTGGATGTAGCCGGTCCACGCGGTGATCGACGTGCAGACGAGCGAGGCGTTCTTCCACCGGACCGCATGGGAAATTCGCGGCCCGTCCGTCCACCCGGCGAGGGGGAAGGCGGTACCCGCGCAGCGATAGCCGGGGGCATTGTTGGTGTAAGTGCCGGTGAGGCTTCCGTCGGCCCCGACCGAGCGGATGACCGGTACCGAGCCGTGATCGCTCGCCCAGGTGCCTCCGGAGGGGGAGGCCGGCTGAGCGGAGACCTGTGGTGCGGCGATGGAAAAGGCGGCTCCCAGGGAAAGTCCGAGGATCGACGCGAGAAGACGGCTCATTTACGGTCCGAGGATGCCTGTTGCAGGCTAATGCATTCCAAGTCGCCCTGTCTTTCCAGTGAAAACTGGCCACGCCAGTCTCCATTCACTATCAAATCCGCGGCAATCGATCGGTGCATCGGCAAACATGACGGCTCCTCATACCAATCGCTGGGCGCAGCTTCTGGCCGGCATCGCCTGCATGGTGATGATTTCCAGCCTTCAGCATGGCTGGACCCTGTTCGTGCACCCCATCAACACGAAATACGAGTGGGGACGGGCGGCCATCCAGGTCTCCTTCACGGTCTTCATCCTGAGTGAAACCTGGTTGGTGCCGTTCGAGGGTTGGTTCGTCGACAGGTTCGGCCCCCGGCCGGTCGCGCTCGTGGGCGGCGTGCTGGTCGCCATTGCCTGGAGCCTGAATTCGGTGGCCGATTCGCTGCCGCTGCTCTATCTCGGCGCGGCGCTCGGCGGGATCGGCGCGGGCTGCGTCTACGGCACGTGCCTGGGCAATGCGCCGAAATGGTTTCCCGACCGGCGCGGCCTCGCCACCGGACTGACGGTGGCGGGTTACGGCATCGGGTCGGCGCTCACCATCATCCCGATGCATCATACGATCGAACAATACGGCTACGAGGCGGCTTTCCTCTGGTTCGGCCTCGGGCAGGGCATATTGGTCTGCATCGCGGCGCTGGCGCTGCGCAAGCCCGAAGCCAGCACGCTGGCGGCAATGCACGAGCGGCTGCCGCACGCGCAGCACGATCACACGCCGCGCGAGGTGCTGCGCTCGCCGCTTTTCTGGGTGCTGTTCGTGATGTCGCTGCTCGTCACGTCCGTCGGACTGATCTTCACCGCCAATCTTGCCGGCATCGCCCGTAGCTTCCAGGTGGCCGACGTGCCGGTCAGCGTGGTGGGCCTGACATTGCCGGCGCTCACCTTCGCGCTGGCCCTCGATCGCGTCACCAACGGCATCGCACGGCCACTTTGCGGCTGGCTGTCGGACTATATCGGTCGTGAGTACACCATGTTCTTTGCGTTCACGATGGGCGCGGTGAGCATCCTGGCCTTCGCCCGGTGGGGACACGACCCGGTCATGTTCGTGCTGCTGGCCAGCCTGGTCTTCTTCGCCTGGGGCGAGGTCGCCAGTCTCTTTCCCGCGACCTGCACTGACTATTTCGGGTCGGGATACGCCACGACCAATGCCGGCATGCTGCACACGGCAAAGGGCTTCGCCGCAATACTGGTGCCGCTGTCGGACACGCTGGTGCGCGCGACGGGCGACTGGCAGATGGTCTTTGCGATCGCCGTCGCCGCCAACGCCGTGGCGGCCGTGCTGGCCATCGCCGTCCTGCGGCCGATGCGGGTGGCGTGGCTGCGACGGGAGTGACCGGACCGGGCGCTACTCCGGCTTGAGCAGGCCGCTCTTCGCCAGCTCCTCGATGCCGGTATCTTCCTTCTGCAGGAAGGCAGTGACCTGCTGGGGCGAGAGCGACTCTGTTTCGGCGCCGAGATCGTTCAGTTTCTCCTTCACGGCGGGATCGGCGAGCGCGCCGGCCACGGCGTCGTTCAGCTTCTTCACGATGTCGGCCGGCGTGCCGGCCGGCGCCATGAGGACGATCGGCGTGGTGCTGGCGAAATCCTTGACGCCCATCTCCTGCAGGGTCGGCGTATCGGGAAGCTGGCCGGCGCGGCGGGCGGTCGTCACGACGACGACGCGCAGGCGCCCGCCGCGAACATGTCCGATCGAAGCCGGAACCTGATCGATCACGGCGTCGATCTGGCCGGCCAGGAGATCGTTCAGCGCCAGGCCGTTGCTCTTGTAGGGAATGATGTTGAAGCGCACATCGAGCGCTTTCTGAAGTTGCAGCAGCGCGAGATGGTTGGTGCTGCCATTGCCGGGGTGACCGATCGTGAGCTTGCCCGGGTTGGCGCGCACGTAGGCGAGCATGGAAGGCCAGTCGCGGATCGGGTTGTTGGCGTTGACCACGATGTCCATCGGCGACGTGCTGAGCAGGGCCACCGGCGCGAAGCTCGACAACGTGTAGGGTGGCTTGCCGCCCGTCATGCGCGGGCTCACGAGGAACGTGCCGGTCGAGCCCAGGACCAGCGAATAGCCGTCGGGCGCCGATTTTGCGACCGCCTCGGCGCCGATCGCGCCGCCGGCGCCGCCCCGGTTCTCGACGATCACCTGTTGCCCCAGTCGCTTGCCCAGCGCCTCGGCGAAGAGTCGTCCCGTGATATCTGCATTGCCGCCGGGCGCGAAGGGCACCACGAGTCGTATCGGCTTGTCGGGATACCCCGCGGCCTGCGCGAAGGTGCGGCCGGCCGGCACGGCCGCCAGCAGGGCCGCTATTGTCGTCCGTCGCGTGAATGACTTCATTTCGTGAAACCTCCCGTTACCGTCTAGTGTTGCCGCATGATAACCGCGGGTAGGTTGGGCGCACGCGCCGTCATCGCCGGAGCCGGCATTGCAGGCATCGCGGCTGCGGCGACTCTCGCATCGTTCTTCGAAACGGAAGACGTTTTCGACAAGGACGAGCTGCCAGGTGAACCGCGTCCGCGCAAGGGCGTGCCGCAGGATATGCAGGTGCACATCCTGCTCAAGGGCGGAGAGCTGGCGCTCGAGAGCTCGATGCCCCGCACACGCGCCGCGTTGCTGGCGGGCGGCGGTGCTCCATCCCGAGGTGCAGCTCCTGCGCTTCGAAATCGGCAATCTGTTGAAACCGGATTCGGCGGCGCGCAGTGGACCGGCGGCGCGGCTCGTTGCCCGCGAGATGGCACGGGCCGGAGCACGGCCGCATGAGCGTTGAACCTCAGCCCGATCTCGCCACTCTGCGACGGAGGATGAGGGAACGGCAGAAGCAGGCGAGGGAGGCGGTGCGGAACTACAACCGCGCCTCGTGGATCCGGTTCGCCGCCGTATTCATTCCGGTGCCGCTCGTCGTCGTGACGTTCCGTCTCTATCTGGAGGCTTGGCACTATTATATCCTGGGGGGTGCCTTCATCTTTTTCGCAGGCCTGCTCTATGTGC
>JABMNB010000574.1 GCA_013205335.1 Rhodospirillales bacterium | reverse complement strand
TGAGCCGTAGTTCAATCCTGGTCTTGCCTTGGCGCGCGCCCGTTACGACGGTGAGCAGTGTCGTGGAGGATGGGACCAGTCTCGCCTTGAACAGCGACTTCCGCCTCGTTGGCGGCGGAATGCTCGAACGAATGGCCGATGACAGCGCGATTCCGTGGTCATCGACCAAGATCATGGTCACCTACACGGCCGGCTGGCTGCTGCCCGATGGCGTGCCAGCCGAACTCGAGGGGCAGGTGATCGAGCAGGTCAAGATGAGGTACCTGGCCACCGATCGCGATCCGGCACTCAGATCCGAAAACACCCCCGATGTCTGGTCAGGAAGCTACGCCGTCGCCGGCGGCGACAGTATCGGCGAGAGCGGCTTGCTTCGTGCCTTGGAGGAGGCGCTGTCACCTTATCGCGACTGGAGCGCGGGATGAGTACGGGCGATGCTGCTCGCAACGCCGCTCGCCTCCTGGCGCGGCACGGCGAGACGATGGTGCTGAAGCGGGCGAGTGAAGCCACGACCATTACGCTGAAAGGTAAGCGTCTCGTCGGTTCGACGGTTGATGTCGGCGGCTCGGCCGTCCAGCAGGAGTTCCGGGTGAAGATCGGCACGTCAGAACTGTCATCGTCGGCCTGGACGAGCAAGGCACCGGTTCGCCACGACAGCATCGTCATTGACGGCCGGGAGCGGTCGATTCTGGACGTCCGTCCCTTGGGCGACGCGGGCACTGTCGCGCTCTACGAGTTGCTGGTCGCGGGCTGACATGCCCGTCATTGTCGAGGGAATCACGACCGAGCAGCTCGGTCGCAGCATCTCCGACTGGATCAAGGCTGCCACCATAGAAACTGCCGAGCGCGTGCTGCGCGAAGAGGTGGCCAGAGGCTTCGACAACGAGCCGGTGGTGATCACCGACGGCATGCCGCGGCGCGACTATCTGCAGGTAAAGCCGTTCGGCAGGATCGAGTTCGCAGCGCGCACCAGCATGGCGGAGGCAGTTCGCTGGGCACTGACCGAATTGCAGAAGAAGAGCCCGGTGCTGACGGGGCGATATGCCAGTTCGCACACCGTGATGATCAACGGCGCCGAGGTGGAGGGCAACATCTGGGTGGCACTACGCAACGTCCAGCCGACGGATCGTGTCCAGATCGTCAACCCGCAGCCCTACGCTCGCAAGATCGAGGGTGCTACGGCAAACAAGCGCACCGGTCGGGGCAAGCGAGCGGCGCTCAGCCGTCAGGCCAGGAGTGGCGTCTATCGCGTCGTGCTGCGTGCCCTGGTCAACCGGTTCGGCAAGGCGCTGTTCTTCGACTTCAAGTACGTGAAGCTCAACACCGGGATCAAAGTGTGGGGTAAACGGGGCGCCCGGCGCGTCCAGCGGGACCAGGTGTATCCGGCGCTGCAGTTTTTCATCAAGCCCACGGGGTTGCCCAACTAAGGTCAGGACATGATGTATGGCGTTCATCCGGTCGTCAGCGTGCCGTTGGGCGCGACGGCCACGGGCCTGGTTGTTGGTGATCCGGTGCGCATGGCGTTCCGCGACCGGCTGATCGTCTGGTTGGTCGATCTCGGTATCGGCTGGCCAATCAGGGATCTCGACAACACCGGTGATAACCCGGACGTCTCGCAGGGCTTTGTGGCGCTCGATTTTCCGGGTGGCACCGAGGATCAGTACACGTTCGGTGCGCCAGGATTGAACTTCTGGCGCGAGCAGGGCCAGGTGACGCTCTACGTAAAGACCCGGCTTGGCGCCGGTATCGTGGTGCGCAATCTGGCCGAATCCTACGCGGGTGGTCTGCGAGCGCGGTTCCGCAACGACCGCTTCGCCGCCGGCAATGGCACCGTTCGAATTACCTCGACCGCCCCGATGGGCGGCGGGCACGACGAGGCTGGACTGTGGGTCGAAGCCGTGGCCCTCGGGTACGAGACTTTCAACATCGGCTGAGCCGGTAGAGCACGTGCCGCGAGCCGCACCTGACCGCCGCCCTATGGGCGGCTTTTTGTTGTCTAAAATTTGGGAGAAGGCCTCTTGGACAGCGCCAACAAGCAGACCGCCGTCATCGCCGAAGCGACCGTCGGAACCACGCCGGCGACACCGGCCTTCCTGCTCGCCCGCGACATCCGCGTCAGCGGTGCGCCGCAACGCCCCAATACCCGCTCGCCCGAGCGGCGCTCCGACCGCCAGGCCGCCTCGATGGTGCAGGGCGTTGCGACCTATCCCAAGCAGATCGAGCTGCCTTGGGTGCGCGATGCGGCCAGCGATGTGCTGTGGGCCTCGCTCTTCTGCAGCACCTGGGCGACCAATGTCCTCAAGGTCGGCTCGACCAAGACCGGCACGACTTTCACCCTGGAAGAGAAGTACGAGGGCGGCGCCACCGACCCCTATCGCCGCCTGACCGGGTGCATGGTCGATAACGTCTCGATCAACTTCCAGAACGGCAACCCGGGCCAGCTCAACTTCTCCCTGCTGGCCCTGGGCGAGGGAACCGCGACGGTGGCAATCGCGTCCTCGACCTATGCCGCTCCGACACCGGGCTACGATCCCTCGACGCCGGCCGACATCGTCGTCAACAGCCTGTTCGGGCTCACCTCGCCCAAAGTGCGCTCGCTGCAACTGCAGATTTCCAACAGCCTGCAGCAGCAGTACGCCTTCGGCTCGGCCGATCCCTTCGCCATCGGCTTGGGCGAGTTCAACGTTCAGGGTGTGGTCGAGGTCTATTTCAACGCCTTGGCCGACTACTCGGCCTTCGTCGCCAAGCAGACCGGCCAGACCTTCGACATCACGATCGGCGCAACGGCGAACTTCAAGGACCGGCTGGTGCTGGGCAATTGCGACGTCTTCAACCCGAACGTCGATGATCCCGGCCAGACGGGTGTCCATGCGGTCACCCTGAACTTCCTCGGCAAGTACTACGCCACCGACGCCTCGGCGATGAAGCTGACGCGCAACGCGCCGTAATGGCGGCACTGGAAGTCCATATCGTAAGGGGAACCGTGAGGAGACGTCATGGATGCGAGCGCGAGGAGCGTCGGCGCATGATCAGGAAGTATGCGTAGGTACCCAGGCAGATGGCAAAGTAGGCAAACATCAGATACCTGCCGTTGAATGCTGCCTCGGCATGGACGCCACCTGTCCGGATGCCAACCCAGCCGAGCAGGTAGATTGCCGGAATGAGGATCAGAATGTGGGGCGCGAGGTGCCTGGCCTTCCGGCTGATCAGCAGAAAAATCGAACCAGTCAGAAAATTGGAAATGCCGAAGACGCCGAGAAGGAAGACCTGGTCTTCCGAGACGGTCGCCATGTCGAACCCGGCGAAGTTGGCGGCAGACCATTTCAACAGGAAGGTGTGCATGAACCCTCTCAGCAGGTCGTAGGCGCCGATCAGCAAAAGGACCGCGGCGGGGACGCGGTAGATATCGTCCGCGAGTTTCATGAAGGGCTCCTGCTGGTCTTGAAGCGATGGCGAATTGCTGCCTGCCTCCAGCCAGCCGGTCGAACGTGTCGTATCCGGCGCAGGAAGGCAATCTGGCGAAGAGCATTGCCTTGTTCTCTCCAGCGCCCGGCGCCTAGCCCCCGGCGATCAAGCTCTCACCCCTAACGCACCGTAGTCGCGGCATTGGAGACCAACATGGAAACTTCCGTCCTCATTCTTCAGACGTTTCACCGCTTCGTGTTCGAAGGCGAGGGCAGGCCCGAGCGCAAGGAGCGATTTGCCCAAGGCCAGACGATCAAAGTGCCCGAGGAAGACGCTGCCGACTGGATCGCCAAGGGCCTCGCACGAGAAGTCTGATTCCCGAAAGCCCCAGCTGCCTGCCGCATCCCATCGTACAGGAGTAAGACATGAGCCAGTTCAAGTTCGGCAATATCGACAAGCTGAAGAGAAACCGCGAGATCGAAGGCGAGAGCGGCACCGAGGTCGGCCTGCCGGGTGGCATCTCGCTGATTGCACTCTGCGCCTCGGATGCCAATCCGGCCTGGCGGCGCGGCGGCGAGGATTTTCTGGCCGAGCTGAAGCGGCTGAGCCGGGCCCATGCCTCGGACGAGCGCGTAAAGCGCTTCCTGGCCGAGCAGCTCGCCCGCATGCTGGTCAAGGACTGGAGCGGCGTCGTCGATGAGGACGGCAATGCCATCCCGTTCAGCACCGATGCGTGCATGGAATTCCTGATCGAGGCCGACGACGCGATCCCCGCCTTGCAGGCGGTGGTCTACGAGACGCAGAACTTCCGCGGCCAGCGCATCGAGGCGATCGTCGACCACGCAAAAAACTGATCCGCTGGGACAGCACCAACGCTTCCGAGATCCCGGGCTGGAGCGACCGCGCCCGGGCG
>JABMNB010000573.1 GCA_013205335.1 Rhodospirillales bacterium | reverse complement strand
GCGCCGACCGGATGGCCCTTGGCCTTGAGGCCGCCCGAGACATTCACCGGCAGCTTGCCGTCGCGCTCGACCCAGCCTTCGTGGATGGCGCGCTCGCCTTCGCCCGGCGCAGTGAGCCCCATCGCCTCGTATTCGATCAGCTCGGCCGACGTGAAGCAGTCGTGGCTCTCGACGAAGGAGAGATCGAGCAGGTCGAGATGGGCGGACTTCAGCGCCCGCTGCCAGGCGAGCTGCGGCCCCTCGAACTTGATGATGTCGCGGCGGCTCATCGGCAGGAAATCGTTGACGTGCTCGGCGGCGCGGAAGGCGATCGCCTGCTTCATGCCGAGCGCCGTGCCGACGTCGGTCAGGATCACCGCGGCCGCCCCGTCCGTGACGGGCGAGCAGTCGGTGCGCTTCAGCGGACCGGCGACGAACGGGTTCTTTTCTGACGGCGTGCGGCAGAAGTCGTAGGCGAACTCCTTCTGGAAGTGCGCATAGGGGTTCTTTGCGCCGTTCCGGTGCGCCTTGACCGCGATCTTGGCGAGCGCGTCGGACTTGTCGCCGTAGCGCTGGAAGTAGGCCGAGGTGATCTTGCCGAAGATGCCGGCGAAGCCCGCCTCGATGGTCGCTTCCTCGGCCACGTAGGAGGCCTTGATCAGCACCTCGCCCGCCTGTGCCGAATTGAGCTCGGTCATCTTCTCGACGCCGACCACCAGGACGAAGCGCGCCTTGCCGGCGGCCAGCGTGTTGAGGCCCATGTGGATCGCGGCCGAGCCGGTCGCGCAGGCATTCTCGACGCGGGTCGAGGGCTTGAAGCGCAAGTCGGGGTGGGCCTGAAGCGGCAGCGAGGAATGGAATTCCTGTCGCACGAAGCCGCCGTTCATGTTGCCGACATAGATGACGTCGACGTCTTTCGGCTCGATGCCGGCATGGGCGATGGCCTCGGACGCCGCCTTGACGATCAGCGACTCGCTGGTCTCGCCGTCGAGCTTGCCGAATTTGCCGTGGGACCAACCAACGATGCAGGCCGTCATGGAATGTCTCCTTCGTTCGTGGCGGCGACCCTAGACGGGGTGGTGCGGCGGGTCGAGGGGTGCCAGTGTGTGCATATACACTTATATGGCAGGCCGGCCGATGAAAGAGCCTCCGCGCGGTCAGCGCGGCGCCCAAATTCCGCCGCGCGGCGGGTATTGACTGCTCACCTCAACCGGAGCCTCACTGATACATGGCCGACCTTCCGCCGCCCGAGCGTTCGATCCCCGCGCAGTCCACGCCGCGCTGGCCCTGGATCATCGGCGGGCTGCTGGGCGGCTTCTTCATGCTCGCCGCCGGACTGGGGCTGGGCTGGTACCTTTTCTACCGCCCCATCGTGAACGTGGCCGTGCAGTTGCCCGCGCCGCCGGCGCCCCCCGCGCCGGCCGGCCCCGACGCCGCGCAGGTCAAGGCGCTCGAGGACCAGATCGAGAAGCAGAAGCTTGCGAACAAGCAGATCGAGGATCAGATCGCCACGCTGAAGGAGCGCCTCAGGGCTGATGTCTGCACGGCGAAAGATCCCGCGGGCAAGTCGCAGCCGGCCTCGACGCCTGTGCCACCCGGCCAGAAGACCTGATCCGCAAGCCCAAACGTAACAAAAGAATCGTTGCTCAATACAAGAGCTAGCTTCACTCTGCCCTGAGATTTCAAGACATCGGGGCGGGGGAGCGTGAGGCTGGCTGTAACTCGATGGCGGGGAGCGGCGTCGGCGGCCAGCCTGGCCTTTATGACGGCCGCCTGCGACCTGAAGCGAGCAGCCGTGCTCGACCCCAAGGGCCCGATCGCGCTCGCCGAGCGGAATCTGCTGTTCGACGCCTTCTATGTGATGATGATCGTGATCGTCCCGATCATCATCCTCACGCTATGGTTCGCTTGGAGGTATCGGGCCTCCAATACCAAGGCGGTGTACGCGCCGACCTGGGACAGTTCGGTCAAAATCGACGCCCTCACCTGGCTGATACCGGCCGTCATCGTCGTCGCCGTCGCGGTGCTGCTGTGGCGCAGCACCCATCGGCTAGATCCCTACCGTCCGCTGGAATCGAAGGAACCGCCGCTCGACGTCCAGGTCGTGGCGCAGGACTGGAAGTGGCTTTTCATCTACCCCGAGCAGGGGATCGCCGTGGTGAACCAGCTCGTCTTCCCGGCCGGCCGGCCGGTCAGCCTGCGCATCACCTCGGACACGGTGATGAATTCGTTCTACGTGCCGCAGCTCGCCGGGCAGATCTACGCCATGGCCGGCATGCAGACACGGCTGCAGATGCTGGCCGATCAGCCCGGCACGTTCGTCGGCCGCAACAGCCAGTACAGCGGTGATGGTTACTCGAAGCAGCATTTCGAGGTCCAGGCCATGACGCCAGCCGACTTCGACGCGTGGGTGGCGCGCGTCAAGCAGGGCGGAGCCCGGCTCGATGCGACGAGCTATGCAGCCCTGGCGGCGAAGAGCCGCGCCAACCCCATCACCTATTTTTCGACTGTCGAGCCCCAACTGTTCGACTCGATCATCGATAAATACAGGCATAGCGGCCACGCGCATTCCGCGCCGGTCCGGAGATAGGCGATGTTCGGCAAACTGACGATCGAGGCCCTGCCGTTCTACAGCCCCATCGCCGCGGGCGGCGCCCTCGTCACCGTGGGCGGCGCGCTGCTCGTGTTCCTCGTGCTCACCTGGCTCAAGGCCTGGAAGTATCTGTGGACCGACTGGCTGACCAGCGTCGACCACAAGCGCATCGGCGTCATGTACATCGTGCTGGCGCTGATCATGCTGCTGCGCGGCTTCGTCGACGCCATCATGATGCGCGCCCAGCAGGCGATGGCGCTGAACAGCGGTGGCTACCTGCCGCCCGAGCATTTCGACCAGATCTTCAGCTCGCACGGCACCATCATGATCTTCTTCATGGCGATGCCGTTCATGACGGGGCTGATCAACGTCATCGTGCCGCTGCAGATCGGCACTCGGGACGTGGCCTTCCCCTGGCTCAACGCCGTCAGCCTGTGGCTGAGCGCGGCCGGCGCGGCGCTGGTCATGGTCTCGCTGGTCATCGGCAAATTCTCGACCGCGGGCTGGACCGGCTATCCGCCCTATTCGGGCATCGAGTACAATCCCGGCGTCGGTGTCGACTACTGGATCTGGGCCATCCTGATCAGCGGCGTCGGCTCGACCATGTCGGGCATCAACTTCATCGTGACGATCCTAAAGCGCCGCGCGCCGGGCATGACGCTGATGCGCATGACGCCTTTCGTGTGGACCGCGCTCGTCGCCTCGGTCCTGATGGCCTTCGCCTTCCCGGCCATCACCGTGGCCTGCGGCCTGCTCGCCCTCGATCGCCTCGCCGGCATGCACTTCTTCACGAATGCGCATGGCGGCAACATGATGAACTACGTCAACCTTTTCTGGATCTGGGGCCATCCGGAAGTCTACATCCTGATCCTGCCGGCCTTCGGCATCTTCTCCGAAGTCGTGTCGACCTTCTCGCGCAAGCGCCTGTTCGGCTATGAATCGCTGGTCTATGCGACGGCGGCGATCGGCATCCTGTCCTTCACCGTCTGGCTGCACCATTTCTTCACCATGGGCTCGAGCGCCAACGTCAACGCCTTCTTCGGCGTGATGACCATGATCATCGCGGTGCCCACCGGCGTGAAGGTGTTCAACTGGCTGCTGACCATGTATCGCGGCCGCATCGAGTTCCACCCGTCGATGATGTGGAGCATCGGTTTCATCGTGACCTTCGTCATCGGCGGCATGACCGGTGTGCTGCTGGCGATCCCGCCGGCCGACTTCCTGATGCACAACACGACCTTCCTGGTCGCGCACTTCCACAACATGATCATCCCGGGCGTGCTGTTCGGCTATCTCGCGGGCTACATGTACTGGTTCCCCAAGGTCTTCGGTTTCGCGTTCAACCGCGGCTGGGGCCTGGGCGCTTTCTGGTGCTGGCTGGTCGGCTTCTATCTCGCCTTCATGCCGCTCTACCTGCTCGGCCTCAAGGGCATGCCGCGCCGCATGGAGACCTACAACGACCCGACCTGGCAGCCCTATCTGCAGGTCGCTGCCTTCGGCGCCTTTGTCGTCCTGTGCGGTATCGGCTGCATGGTGATGCAGCTCTACGTCTCGCTGCGCGACCGCAACAAGACCCGCGACCTCACCGGCGATCCGTTCGACGGCCGCACGCTGGAATGGTCCACTTCCTCGCCGCCGCCGCCGTACAATTTCGCGGTGATCCCGACGGTGGGTGACCGCGAGGCCTTCCTCGAGATGAAGGAGAAGGGCATCGCCTACCAGCGGCCGGCCGCCTACGAGGCGATCCGCATCCCGTCGAACACGCCGATCGGCGTGATCCTGGGCGCCTTTGCCTTCGTGCTGGGCTTCGCCGTGGTCTGGCACATCTGGTGGCTGGTCCTCGCCGCGGGCGTCGTCATGTTCGCCGCCGTGATCGTGCGCTCGTCCGATGACGACAACGAGTTCACCATGTCCGCGGCCGAGGTGAAGGCCATCGAGGACGAACGCTTCCGCGTCATGGGGACCCGGCCATGAGCGTCGCCCACATGAGCGAGCACGAGCGCGAGGAAGCCGAGACCCACGAGCAGCGGGCGCTGGGCTTCTGGCTCTACCTGATGGGCGATGCCGTCATCTTCGCCCTGCTGTTTGCGACCTACGCCATCATGATCCCCGGCACGGCCGGCGGTCCCACGGGCAAGCAACTCTTCGAACTGGACAACGCCGCCATCGAGACGGTCCTGCTGCTGGTCTCCAGCATGACCTTCGGCTTCGCCAGCCTCCAGGTGAAGGCGGGCAATCGCGGCGCCGTGCTGGCGTGGCTGGCGATCACCTTCCTGCTGGGCACGGCCTTCGTCTTCCTCGAGGTACGTGAGTTTTCCGGCATGATCGCCCAGGGCGCCGGTCCCGACCGCAGCGGCTTCCTCTCGGCCTTCTTCACGCTGGTGGGAACGCACGGCGTTCACGTCACCATGGGCCTGATCTGGATCGTGATCCTGGGAGCCCAGGTCGCGCTGAAGGGACTCACCATGCCGGTCGCCTCGCGGCTGCACCGGCTGGGGCTGTTCTGGCATTTCCTCGACATTGCCTGGGTTGGCATCTTCTCCATCGTCTACCTGCCGGGATTGCTGTGATGGAACATCCGGAAACCAGGCACGGGCTTCGCTCCTACCTGATCGGCTTCGTGCTGGCCGTCATTCTGAGCGCCGTCCCGTTCTGGCTGGTCTACACGCACGCTTTGCCGCCGCAGCGCACGCTGCTCGTCATCGGCATCGCCGCGGTGCTGCAGGTGCTGGTCCACCTGCGCTTCTTCCTGCACATCAATTTCACGACCACGCCGCGCGAGAACATCCTGGCGCTGGTCTTCACCGCCCTGCTGCTCTTCATCATGGTGGGCGGCAGCTTCTGGATCATGTTCGATCTGCACAGCCGCATGATGCTCTAGCCAGCGGCGACGTATCGATGGCACAGGCCAAGTCGAAGATGACCCCGATCGCGCCATGGGAGTGGATCCTGATCCTCTCTCCCATCGCGGTGACGATCCTCGCCTACGTCGCCCTGACGAGTCTGCCGCTGGAAGAAAAGGCCGTGCGCCTCGTCGCGCCGATCCTCGACGGCATGTGTGCCGGGGGAGCGCCGGCCTTCTGGTGCCGGGTTCCCAAGCCCGTGACGATGCTGACCGCGGTGCAGTTTCTGAGCTTCCTGTGGTTCGTGGCGGCATCCGTCTATGTCTTCTGGCGGGTCCGCTTCGGCCCCTACGTCAAGCCGCTGAACTACGTTCCCGGCGCCGCCGCCACCTTCGAGATGGCGAGTTGGGGCGCGATCTGGTTTTTCATGCTGATCGGCGGACAGATCTTCCCCTACCGGGGCACGCCACTGGCCGAGCCGAGCCTGCTCTTCTCGATGCTGGGCCTCAGCCTCGCCCTGATGTCGCTCCGCATGCTGGCGATCAGCCTCCGCTTCCGGCACTAGCAGCATCATTGTGAAACGCAGAACCGCTCGCTTCTGAACCGGCGCGTCTGCTTTTGAATCGACGCGGTGAGGGCGGTTCGCCCGGCCTGATCTTTCGAGGCTGATCCGGCCGGCGGCTCTTCACGAAACTCCTATGAGTTTCCTGTGTCGGCGGTGCCGGACGCGGCGAGGAAGCGGCAAAGTGCTGACCCGCCGGCACCTGTTGCGCGAGGTCTGGCGCGACGAGGCGATCGATCCGCAGTATCTCCGCGTCTACATCCGCCAGCTTCACCAGAAGGTCGAGGCCGATCCGTCCTCGCCGCAGCATGTCCTCACTGAGCCGGGCGTCGGCTACCGGCTGGTGTGAGAAGTGGCGACGGCTACGGCATGACCTCGTCGGGAAGGGGCAGTCACGGGGCGGGGCGTCTCAGAAGATGCAGTCCGCCCGCGCCGTCGACCCGATGGGATCGGCCGGCATGTTGAGCCGGCAGTGATAGTCGAAGGAGGCGCGGTACGGCTCGGGGATCCGGGCTTTGGCCTGCACGGGAAGAACGAATCGTGTGCCGCGACGTTCGATCTGCTGGCGGCCGTAGCCGATGTTCATGCCGTCGGGGAAGTAGGCGCCGAAGAACGAGTGCCCGGCCGACGAGGTGAACTCGACGACGAGGATGGCGCCGTCGATACACTCGAACCGCGGACCGCTGCGAAGGCTGCCGGATTCGGTGGTCTTCTCGGAAGGGGTGGAAATCGTCCAACTCGATGTGGCGCCCGTTCGCGAAGTTGCGGCCTTGAGAGCACCGCAGGCCAACCCGCTCGCCGGCGGGGTGCCGGTGGTCGTGCTGCCGGCGGTCTGGGCCTGTGCTGGTCCGATGATGAACGCCCCCAGCAGAAGCGCGCCCGCCGCTCTCATTTCGGCAAGCCGTCCAGCGCCTTCTTGGCGTCGGCGTCGTTCTGTGCCGCCGCCTGCTGCAGCCAGTTCTTGGCTTTCGTGGCGTCTGCGGTGAGGCCGGC
>JABMNB010000064.1 GCA_013205335.1 Rhodospirillales bacterium | reverse complement strand
TTAAAGATGCCGGCGATGTTGCTGCTTGAGCCGTTGGGATTGCCACGTCCGTCGACCGTGCCATCGGGGGTGCAGTAGCGGAAGGCGATCTGGCCGCGATCCTCGAGCTTCTTCATCGTGTCTGCGTCGGCGAAATAGTTGCCCTCGGCATGGGCCACCGGGACCTTGATCACCTGGCCCGCCTGATAGCGGTTGGTGAACAGGCTCTGGCTGGTCTCGACCTTGAGGTGGACGTCGGCGCAGACGAACTTGAGGTGCGAGTTGCGCATCAACGTTCCCGGCAGCAGGCCCGCCTCGGTCACGATCTGGAAGCCGTTGCAGATGCCCAGCACCGGCACGCCCTGCGCCGCGCGCTTCTTGACTTCGGCCATCACCGGCGACTGCGCCGCCATCGCCCCGCAGCGCAGATAATCGCCGTAGGAGAAGCCACCCGGTACCACGATCAGATCGACCTTCTCGAAGTCGCCGTCACCGTGCCACACCATCGAGGGCCGCCGGCCCGTCACCAGCTCGATCGCTTGGGCGACATCACCTTCGCGGTTGGAGCCGGGGAAGACCAATACAGCTGCTTTCATCTCCGTCCGTCCCTACCTGCAAGGCCCTCACCCTGAGGAGCGCGCGAAGCGCGCGTCTCGAAGGGTCGGCAACAAAGGCGGTGCGCGTTCCCATCCTTCGAGACGCGGTCCTGTGGACCGCTCCTCAGGATGAGGTTGTTCGGCTTCATCAGCCCACCAGCTCGATCGAGTAGTTCTCGATCACCGTGTTGGCGAGCAGCTTCTTGCACATGTCCTCGAGGCGGGCCCTGGCCTTTTCCTTGTCGGTCTCGGCGAGCTCAAGCTCGATGAACTTGCCCTGGCGCACGTCGCCGACCTCGGGGAAACCCAGCCGGTTCAGCGAATGTCCGATGGCCTTGCCCTGGGGATCGAGCACGCCGTTCTTGAGGGTCACGTGGACTCTGGCTTTCATGTCGCCTCTTTACTGGAGCGTGGTGGGGCCGCGCACGTCGCCCGGGCCCTGGTCGATGAGGATGCCGAGGCGCCGTGCCACTTCCTGATAGGCTTCCTCGACCTTGCCGAGGTCGCGGCGGAACCGGTCCTTGTCCATCTTCTCGTTGGTCCTGAGATCCCACAGCCGGCACGAATCGGGGCTGATCTCGTCGGCCAGCACGATGCGGACCATGTCGTCCTCGTAGAGGCGGCCGAACTCGATCTTGAAATCGATCAGCTTGATGCCGCAGCCGAGAAACAGACCGAACAGGAAATCGTTCACGCGCAGGGTCAGCGCCACGATGTCGTCGAGGTCCTGCGGCGTCGCCCAGCCGAACGCGGTAATGTGCTCCTCGGTGACCATCGGGTCGCCGAGCGCATCGTTCTTGTAGAAGAACTCCATGATCGAGCGCGGCAGCTGCGTGCCTTCCTCGACGCCGAAGCGCTTGGCGAAGGAGCCGGCGGCGACGTTGCGCACGACGATCTCGAGCGGGATGATCTCGAGCTGCCGGATGAGCTGCTCGCGCATGTTCAGGCGGCGGATGAAGTGGGTGGGCACGCCGATTTCACCGAGCTTGGTCATCAGGAACTCGGAGATGCGGTTGTTGATCACCCCCTTGCCGGTGATCGTCCCCTTCTTCTGGTTGTTGAAAGCGGTCGCGTCGTCCTTGAAGTACTGGACGATCGTCCCGGGCTCGGGCCCCTCGAACAAGGTCTTGGCCTTGCCCTCGTAGATGCGGCGACGGCGGGACATTTCTTACTCCTGCGCGGGCGATGCAGAACGCCCGCCTTTCGGGCGGAATATGGCTGAAACGCCATGCTCCGGTACTGGGGAAAAATCCATTGAAAAAGGTGACGGGGTCGTCATATTGAACAGGGAACAGGAGGCCTCACATGGCCCAGCAAATCACTTACGACAAGGCCTATGACACGGTCGGACGCGACGATTTTCCGGCGATGCTGCAAGTTCCGCGGTATGGCCGGCGGACGGACGCCTTCGACGGCATCATTTCGGCCACCCACGACCATTTCTGGGACCCGTTCGACAAGAGCTACATCGACTTCGATCAGCCTTTCGACATGGCGAAAACGCCCATCATGCCGCTGGACACGGTCGTCGAGCTGAAAAGCGCGGTGGCCGACCGGCTGAACGAGGACCAGAGGATCGGGCTGGGCAACGACGTCATGCACTGGTCGATCTCCAACCTGCTCCATGGCGAGCAGGGTGCGTTGTCGCTGTCGGCCAGTCTCTGCCACATCCTGCTCGACCCCGGCGCCCAGGAATACGCCGCCAACCAGGCGCGCGAGGAAGCACGACATGTTGCAGGCTTCACGCGCTATATCCACCGCCGCTGGGGCGCGCCGCTCGCCGTGGGCAAGACGATCTCCAGCGTCCTCACGGATCTGGTGACGACTGAAGAGGTCTACAAGAAGATCGTCGGCATGCAGATGCTGATCGAAGGCATCGCAATGGGCTCCTTCGCGACGCTCAATGCCAAGACCAACGATCCGGTGCTGCGCCGGCTGGTCCAGCTCGTGATGAGCGACGAGGCGTTTCACCACCGCTTCGGCCGCATCTGGGCCTCGCGCACGATCAGCCACCTCAGCGAGGACGAACACAAGAAGGTCGAGGACTGGGCGGCGCAGATCTTCCAGACACTGCTGTTCAACCTGATCAACGCCGAGCAGAAGCAGGTCATCTACGCCAAGTACGGGCTCGACTGGCAGTGGGTGCGCGACGCGATGAAGGAGGTCTTCACCGACGAGGACCGCCGCGCCGGCCTGAAGGAAAGCACCAACATCTTCCGCGTCCTGATCAAGACGCTGCTCCACGCCGGCATCATCACCTCCCGCACCGCGCCGCTCTACGGCGTCTGGGTCGACATGAAGGAGCTGGAAGCCGAGGGCGACGGCATCCCCGGCGACATCGTCGCCGAGGAAATGATGGTGACGCTCCGCGAGATCAACGCGAAGCGAAAGCGCATCGGATCGAAGGACGTGGCGGTGGTGGCGGGCTGACCATTTGACGGTCCATGGAGCGAAATTACCGCCGTCCGTCGTCCTGAGCGGAGCGCCGAAGGCGCGTAGTCGAAGGACCTTTTTTCAATGCGGCAGCCCGTCGTTTACATCCTTGCAAGTGCAACGGGGCGCGCTTTGTACATAGGTGTCACGACCGACATGTCGCGACGCTTGGAGGAACATCGGCTCGGACGGGTGATCCATACGGCGAAGTACAAGATCGATCGCCTGATCTACGTCGAGCATTTCGAGACTGCACCCGACGCGATCGTTCGGGAAAAGCAGCTGAAAGGATGGACGCGAGCGAAGAAGATCGCGTTGATCAACCGGTCCAACCCGGATTGGAGCGACCTCGCCGGTGAGATCGACGGCTAAAAGAGGTCCTTCGACTGCGCGCCTTCGGCGCTCCGCTCAGGACGACGGAGGATATTGTTGACGTCTTGGGCGGAGCCCAGGTCGTCGAAGGATCTCTTTTCTCACGGCTTCCTCGCGAGGACGAAGCAGGAGAGGCCGGCGAGGCGGTTCGAGGGGAACAGCGGGAGTTCGGCGGCGCAGAGGGCGGTGAGGACACGGTTGGTCAGGGCACCCTGTTTCTTCAGGCTGCTGCGGGGCTCGGTGGTGTTGCGGTCGGCGAGGCGAACGGCGGCGGCCAGCGGAAAGACGAAGCCGAAATAGTAGCAGCCGCGCGCGATCTCGAGGCCGGCGTCGCGCATCACGGTCTCGATCTCTGGCAGGCGGTAGCGGCGCTTGTGCTCGAGAAAGACATCGTGGCCGCTCCACAGGAAGGCGAAGGCGGGCACCGTCACCAGGAAATACGCGCCGCTCGGCACCTTGTCGGCATAGTGCCGGACCAGCCATCGGTCATCGTCGACATGCTCCAGCACGTCCATCATCAGCACGAGGTCGCAGTCGGTCGGGCCGGTGTCGCGGCGGTAGCGCACGGGCTTGCCGGCAACGTCGTCGTCGCGGTCCGCGGGATAGCCGATATCGACGCAGAGCGCGCTTTCCGCAGCCGTCCGTTCGAGCAGATGGCGCGAGAAGAAGCCCGAGCCCGCGCCGACATCGAGCAGGTGCCGGGGCGCGAGGCCACCAACGGCGCGGCGCAGCGCGGCGGCCTTGGAGCGGTAGTACCAGTGGCGGCCGATGTCGGCGCCGAGAATGTCTTCTTCCTTGAGGTCCATCGCGGTCAGACGGCCGGTGGTTCAGGCGCCACGCCCTCATAGATGCCCTCGACGACATAGATCGGGCGGCCTTTCACCTCGACGAACAGGCGGCCGAGATACTCGCCGATGATGCCCAGCGACAGGAGCTGGATGGCGCCCATCAGCAGGACCGCGATCAGCAGCGAGGCGTAGCCCGGCGTGTCGACGCCGAAGATCAGCACGCGAGTGATGATGAACAAGGCGTAGAGCACGGCCACCGTGGCGATCACGAGGCCGACATAGAACCAGGCGCGCAGCGGCGCGGTCGAGAAGCTCACGACGCCGTCGATGGCGAAGTTCCAGAGCCGCCAGAAGTTGAACTTGGTGGTGCCGGCGGCGCGCTCGGGCCGCTCGTAGGGGACGCCGACCGAGTTGAAACCGACCCAGGCGAACAGGCCCTTCATGAAGCGGTTGCGTTCAGGCAACTGTCGCAGCACGTCGACGGCGCGGCGGTCGACCAGTCGGTAGTCGCCGACATTGGGCGGAATGCGCACCGGCGACATGGAATTGAACACCCGGTAGAACCAGCTCGCCGAGACGCGCTTGGCCGTGGTGTCGGCGTGCCGCGCGGCGCGGATGCCGTAGACGATGTCGTAACCCTCGCGCCAGCGCGCGATGAAGGCGCCAATCAGCTCCGGCGGATCCTGCAGGTCGATGTCCATCGGGATCAGGATGTCGCCGCCCGCATGGTCGATACCGGCGGTCAAGGCGGCTTCCTTGCCGAAGTTGCGCGACAGGTTGACGATGCGGATGCGCCGGTCGGCGCGGCTGCGATCGAACAGGTGCGCGAAGGTATCGTCGCGTGACCCGTCGTTCACGAACACGATCTCGAACCGTATGTCGTCGCGCTCCAGCAGCGGCACAACGGTGGCGAGGAAGAGGTCGATCGTCTCCTCTTCGTTGAACACCGGCACCACCAGCGACAACAGCGGCTGGGCAGGCCTCCGCGCGCGCTGGGCGGCAAGCTGGTGTTCCAGCGCGGCGTCCTTGTCGATGTTGCCGTGGGAGGCGAACGGGGGGGGCTGCTCGGGCACGACGAAGAAATCCGCGAGGAGGTCTAGGCCACGGTCTCGACGGTGCCGTTGAGCTCCATGATTCCCAGTTCGACGATGAGCTGCGGCTGGCGCTTGTTGGCCTGGTCGCGGAACGCGCGCAGCCCCTGGCTGAGCATCTCGGTCTCGAAGGCGCGGTCGGTCTTTATGCGGTTGCCGTAGGCGAGGGCAGCGGCGCCGCAATCGCGGTGGGCCATGCCGACCAGGCGCTTCACGTTGTGAAGCTGAACCGAAATGTCGAGATTGGCTTCCCAGGCGGCGCGCCATTCCTGGAAGATCGGGGCCACCGCGGCGATGGGGCCGCCTGCAATGTTGAACTGGCTGTACTTGTTCTGCCAGCCGCGCGAGGTCATGTATTTCCAGGCGTCCGTGGTGAAGCGCGGATCGATGCACTTCATCAGCATCGCCTCGTAACCATCGTCGACAGCCAGCGCCGGTCCGGCGGCTGCGACCGCCGCAGCACCCAGGCCAAACCCGATCAGATTGCGGCGCGAGAGAGCCGCGAGACAGCCGCAGCCGGCAAGATGCATTTGGGTCATCGGAAGGTCGCCTTGCCCTGTTGTGCGAGACCGCCGTTGGGATCGGCGATCCATGTTGTGATCGAGCCGTCCCCTTCGCGGCGGCCGTGAACGCCGAGCGCGGCCCCGCCGAACACCGGCGACAAGGCGCGGAACTCGAAACTGCGCACCACCTTACCCGCGCTGGAGCGGCGCGCCAGTTCGATCTGCAGCATGCCCATCAACGGCCCGTGCACGATCAGGCCGGGATAGCCTTCGACCCCCGTCACATAGGGTTGATCGTAGTGGATGCGGTGCCCGTTGAAGGTGAGGGCGGAGAAGCGGAACAGCAATACCGGGTCGGCCAGGACCGTGCGCGTCCAGGTCGCGTCGGTCGGGGCCGGCTTGGGTGGCTTCGACGCCTCGCCCGGCTTCGCCGCCTCGCGATAGACGATGTCGTGCTGCTCGACGAAGGAAACCCCGCGGGGCCCTGAAATCGTATGCTGCACGGTCACGAACACCATCGATCCGGTCGACCCGGACTTGGGCTCGACCGACTTTATCTCGGACAGGCGCTCGATCGTCTCGCCGACGCGGATCGGCTCGCCGTCGAAGGAGAAACGGCTGCCCGCCCACATGCGCCGCGGCAGGGGCACTGGCGGCAGGAAGTCGCCGCGTTCGGCGTGGCCATCGGACCCGATCTTCGACTGGGGCGCGACCTCGAGGAAGTAGAGCCAGTGCCAGAGCGGCGGCAGCGGGTCGCCGTTCTGCGGGTCGGGATCCTTCTCGTCGAAGGTCGCAGAGAGGGCGCGAACCGGGAACGGCGCGGCGAGGTCCTCCATGGACTGTGTCCTGCCGATCCAGTCCTTCAGGTTTTCCAGTGACATGATGGGTTTCCTCCGTGCGGGCGTGACATTGCCACTGCGAACGCAGGGTGGAAAGACGGCGTTGCGGTCGCTATATACCGGCTCGACATGCCCAACGGGAGAGGCCGATGACCACCTTTGACAATCGCGAAAAGGCCTTCGAAGCTAAGTACGAGCACGATCAGGAACTGCAGTTCAAGGTCAATGCGCGCCGCAACAAGCTGCTCGGCCTGTGGGCGGCCGGCCTGCTGGGCAAGGCCGGCGCCGATGCCGACGCCTATGCCAAGGAAGTCGTGATGGCGGATTTCGAGAAGCCGGGCGATTCCGACGTCATGCACAAGCTGATGACGGACCTCGCCGCCGCCGGCAAAACGACGGACGAAAACACAATCCGCAAGGAATCTGACCGGCTGGCCGATGAAGCCAAGAAGCAGATCATGACGGAAATCCGCTAACGGGCTCTGCCCACGGCACTCCGTCGTTCTCGTCGGAGCGGAGCGCCTCCCCGGAAAATCTCGGGGCAGTTTTTGTCGCGCACTCGAAGGGCTGACGCGCTCCGGGCGGCTCCGATTCCCGGCCGTCGCCTAGCCCTGTGGCGCCGCCCCTGTGGCGCCGGCACGCAATCCGGCAAGTCCGGCGATTGCGTTGCCTGCGCTCGCGAGGGTTGGCAGCAAACGTGAGGCAGCGGCGCGCTTTCGGCGCTTCGATAGAAACGACGGCCTCTTGTGCTAACCGAACACCCGCTTGAAGATCGTGTCGACGTTCTTGGTGTGGTGGCGCATGTCGAACAGCGCCGTGAGCTCGTCATCTGCCATGAACTCGCCGATCTCCTTGTCGGCGCGGCACAGCGCCAGCAGTGAGGCATTGCCGCGCCAGGCTTCCATGGCGTTGCGCTGGACCGCCGCATAGGAGGCCTCGCGGCTCATGCCCTTCTGCGTCAGGGCCAGCAGGATGCGCTGCGAGAAGACGAGCCCGCCCAGCGAATCGAGATTGGCCTGCATGCGCTCTTTGTAGATTACAAGGTTCTCGATCACGCCGGCCATGCGGTTCAGCGCGAAATCGAGGGTGCCGGTCGCGTCGGGCGCGATGTAACGCTCGGTCGAGGAGTGCGAGATGTCGCGCTCGTGCCACAGCGTCACGTTCTCCAGCGCCGGCACCACGGCGGCGCGGACGACTCGGGCGAGGCCGGTCACGTTCTCGGTCAGGAC